>JABMQN010000145.1 GCA_013203045.1 Chloroflexota bacterium | reverse complement strand
TGTTTGTGGAGTCGGTAGGGTAGGATGTGTTTGTGGTGTTGGTGGTGTTGGTGGTGTTGGCGGAGTCACCGGGTGAACATTGCCATTATTGTATTGCCAGTCATCCACCTTACCTATCGTCGCACTTGAGGTCGGTGTTCCCGATGTACCATTTTGCCTGCTGTCATTTCCATACCGCCAATCATCCTCATCAGTGATTACTCTATTGCTTTGAGCACCTTCTCCAACGCATGCGGAGAGCAACAATGTGGCCAGCAGTATGAACACTATTACAACGCTCAATGTCTTATGATCCGGCATCTTGCCCTTTATCAAGCCTCTTGCTCCTTTCATGTTCGCCTCCTTTCGAGTGGTTGTATATATTAAGACGCCCGTGATGCGAATTCTGCTCAGATGGTATGGAATATCCTGCTGCTTGCATTCAAAGATGGATATTGGCCTGGATTTGGATGGATTAAAAATCACGGAGCTGCAATCAGCCGAGCCACAGATTTTAAATGAATTCGTTATCGAATGATCAGTAATTCACTAGTAAACCTAGATCTCAAAGATGCGGGTCTCTATTCAAGGGACCCGCATTTCTTGTATGTGTGAGAGCGTTAATTGGGTTAAGTGTTTAGATACTTTTTATACTGTTTGGGGGTTATCCCTATTGTAGGGTTAGCTTTGTATGAGACATAATATTTTGGAGATGATTAAAAATACCTTCGCCACCACCTTATTCCTCAGTGGATTAATTGTTAGCTGGATTACTGTAGTTTTTGGTATTTGTGGTTTTCTGATAGCCAAATACAGCGGTGGTGACCAAGAAGGAATACAGGGAAGGGTTCGATCAATCATCCTGCCTTTGGGGAAATTCAAGCTGCATTTGCATCACTGGATCATTTTTATACTTGCGATGTTCGCGGGTTTGGCTAAAAGCATTTTCATTTATATACCTCCTGAGATGTTCTACGGGTTGCTGGGTGGCCTGGCCTGGCAAGGTGTCTACAGTTACGGCGATTGGCACAAAGTGATCTATCGAAGGCATTCTGATCTCTAGCTTTTCCATCAACAACTACACCTTCCCCCTTCTTTCAACCGATTTGATATGTTGACCTGCACGTCTAGTTTCCTGTAACATATATTCGGAAAAATAATAAATAGCTCTTCGAGCTGTTGTGCCTAAATCCCTCCGGAAGGATTCCAGAAGGACAAGGTAAACAGACGGTGGACGTAAAGTCCCGAGGGCGTGAGCAGAAATACTCACACCTCCCACGGTTGGAAAGGAGAGTGCAAATGGAAACAAGAGAATCATAATATGGCACCCATCGTTCGTCGATGAGGTGCTTTTATTTTGGCCTCAGACAGCTTCCATGCCGCTATTCCTCCGTGGACCTCGGATTGGAGATTTGGATTGGGAATTGATTCAACAGATTGGGCCAGTATATGGGATCGGCAAATGAAGCGTAGCCTCCTCAAATGGGAAGATGCTGATTTCTGGTATGCCAAAACCCAGTCACCCCCGATTGGTGTTAAAACAGGTAATTATATCGACGAGTTACTGGCCAGAATAGATATCTCATCGGAGTTCTCGATATTGGATGTTGGCTGCGGTAACGGGACGATTTCGATTCCACTTACCAAGAATGTCCGGCATGTTACCGCTCTTGATTCGGACCCGGGTCTGCTTCCCACACTTACTCATAAATGTATGTCTGAAGGTATCAGCAACCTGCGATTTGCAAACGAGGACTGGATACAAGCAAGAATAGGTATTGATATCGAATCACACGATATCGTCCTGGCGTCACGATTTCGCCGCTTGATCCCTATTCGCAAGTTCCTTGAGCAAATGAATCAAGCAGCAACAAAGCTTTGTTACTTAACTTGGATCGTAGATAGAGAAGAGATTGATCCCCAAATCTGCGAGATTCTTAAGAAAGAGTACCACTCCTTGCCAAGATATGATCTTATTTCGAATGTACTTTCGAGAATGGAAATTAGTGCCACCGTGGAGTTTTTTGAATCATTGGATACGCATCGATTCGAAAATGAGAATGATGCAATTGAAGAGGCAGCAAGGGGATATAAAATAGAAAGCCGCGAAGCAAAGGAGAGAATAGCCGCCCTTGTGAAAAGCGAGTTGAAACAGAGGGATGGTTTCTGGTGGAAAGACACGACTACCAAATGGGCACTTGTCTGGTGGCGAAAGTAATGGTTCTACAATAGAATAACCGATTCTCCGAGCCATTTATCCTACGGCATTAGCTACGGAAAATGGACGATAGGGTATCGATGGAAACGTCGGTGCCTTCCGTGATTGAAAAGGAGATAATATGAAAAAACAGAATCTGTATGTCTTTATTTACGCGTGTGAAAATCAGTGTTCTTCAGTCTCACGGTCTCCTCCATGAGAAGCTCTTGAGAACTACAACAGGTTTGAAAAAGAAAAGGAGAACGATGAAAAACAGCTTGATAACTAATCTCTTAATTATAGGAGTAATGTTACTGTTGGGCAGTGCCTCCATTGCATGCGATTCTGATGATACTGAAAGCCCGGTAACAGCTTCAACAGAGGTTGAACCAACCAATGGAGAATCGGGGCGGCTAAAGGTAGCCACAACTACCAGCCTGGACAATACCGGTCTGTGGGAAACACTCGAACCTTTGTTTGAGGAGCAGAATGATGTCGATCTCGACATCGTGGCAGTCGGCACCGGTATCGCTCTGGAATATGGCCGAAATGGGGATGTGGATGTGATAACGGTTCACTCAAAAGCACGGGAAATTGAATACGTTGACGAAGGATACGGTTTAGAGCGAATCCCTTTCGCTTATAATTACTTCTTAATTGTAGGGCCTGAAGATGATCCCGCAGGCATCAGAGGCATGTCCCCTGAAGACGCTTTCAAGACTTTATTCGGATCGGAAGCCGGAACCTTCGTTTCCCGTGGTGATGACTCCGGAACACATGGCAAGGAGAAAACCATTTGGGCCAATGCCGGATATGAATACGAAGATGTCCAAAGTGCCGGCAGTTGGTACCTCGAGGCCGGAAGTGGCATGGGCGCTACTTTGGTTATGGCTGATGAAAAGCAAGGTTACACCCTGACCGACGCAGGAACTTATCTATCTTATAAGGGCGACCTTGAATTGGTACCCATTGTCGATGAGGGCGATACCCTGCTGAACGTGTATTCGATTATCGTTGGGACTAATACCGAAATGCCGCAGGCAGCTCAAAAACTAGTCGACTTCCTCACCTCCGATGAGATTCAGCACATAATGGGTAACTTTGGTTTTGAGGAATACGGGATGGCTCTGTTTACCCCCTGTGCCGGACCCATAGCGCCCTGTAACAATTAGAAAGGTAATAGGATAATTTGGAGAACAGTTTTTGGGATGCATTCGTTGAGGCCTTACGCCTGATTCGAACGCTTGACCCCGAGGTTATGGAAATTACCTGGAGGTCGCTGCAGCTTGCAGCGTCCTCCAGTACCATAGCGTTTTTTCTGATCGCTTTACCGTTGGGGACTCTAATCCATTTCAACCGATTTCCCGGCAAGCGATTGGTTATTAGCACCATTCAAACGCTATTCGCCATGCCTGCTGTGGCAGTGGGCTTGATCACCTACACGCTATTATCACGAAGTGGGCCTTTTGGCGACCTCGAATGGTATCTGACACCAGCAGCAATTGTCTTCGGCCAAACATTGTTGATTACCCCCGTAATGCTGGGACTTGTAATATCCGCCCTCAATGCCATTGATAAAGCAATCCCTGAAACTGCCACAGCTTTGGGGGCAAGTAGATTTCAAACATACATTATCTGCATTCGCGAAGCGAAGTTTGGGATACTCACCGCCCTGGTGATGGGATTCGGACGAGCTGTATCGGAAGTGGGAGTATCTATGATGGTCGGCGGTAACATCCGAGAATTCACCCGTACCCTCACCACTGCAATTGCACTGGAAACATCAAAGGGTGAACGTGAACTTGCGCTGGCCCTCGGAATCATTCTGATTTTATTAGCATTCGTCATTAATTTTGCATTACTATCATTACAGTACAGGAAATTACCATGGCACTATTGGAAGTAATCGATCTACAACAACAGTTTAAAGATAGCTATAGTCTCAAATCGGTGAATCTAAACATCGAAAAAGGAGATGTTTTCGCTCTGATTGGACCTACAGGAGCTGGCAAAACAACGATACTCCGATTGATTGATCTGCTGGATCAACCTGTTTCTGGTCGAATACTATTCGATGGTATTGATGTTACCAAATCCAAAAGTGAACGACTCAAAGCCCGTCGCCGAATGGCTTATGTGCAACAGCGCCCCACTGTCTTCAGTATGAACGTATATGACAACGTATCTGTTGGACTGAAGTGGCGCCATGTCAAGAGGCAATCAATAAAAGAAACTGTAGAACAAGCACTTCATTTGGTTGGACTGGCCGATCATAGAAAGCGTGACGCCAAAACTCTTTCAGGAGGCGAGACACAGCGTGTAGCCATAGCACGGGCGCTGGTGACGAAACCCGAACTTTTACTCCTGGACGAACCCACGGCTAATCTGGATCCGATTTCTACGGAACAAACAGAGGAAATACTAGAGAACATAATTGAGGCCAGGCAAACAACCATGATTATGTCTACCCATGACCGCTCCCAGGGCCAACGGCTGGCCAACAGAATGGGTGTGTTGATCGATGGGGACATACTTCAAGTGGGGACACCGGCAGAAATATTCAGGTCTCCCATACGCAAGCGTGTAGCCGATTTTGTTGGCGTGGGTAATATGCTTGATGGGGTTATCGAAGCAAGGGTCGACGAGAGTCTCGTGACCATTCAAGTAAACGGAAATGTCTTGCAGGCAATTTCAGATTTCGATGAAGGAGAAAAAGTGTGGGTTCTGGTGAGAACCGAGGATGTTACATTTTCATTGCATAAGACATCAACCAGCGCCAGAAACACGTTCGAAGGCCCTATAAAAAGAATGACTCCCGTAGGTACACTGGTGAGAATTGAGATCGACTGCGGATTTCCATTAGTTGGGGTAGTTACAGCTAAGACCGTGGCGGAGATGGGATTAGAAACTGGGTCTCACCTATTTGCTTCGTTCAAAGCTACTGCGGTCCACGTAATACACAGACGGAACTAATTTCAGAACCTGCGGCGCTTTTTGCCGCCTTTCTTGAAGCCACCTTTTTTTCCTTTAGAGGGAGGATTTGATTCCACTATATCCATGGTTCGCCCATCCAACATCTGCCCTTTTAAAGCTTCGATTGCTGCTTGCCCTTCTTCGGGGGAATCCATCTCGATAAAGCCAAATCCCTTGGAAACACCACGCCTATCCGTGACAATGCTCGCCGTGTCAACTTCACCAAAAGGTTCAAATTGCTGACGAAGCTCTACCTCTGTAATCTCACGAGATAGGTTGCCAATATAGATGTTCATTTCTATTGCCCCCTTTTCCAGGCCTGATGATCATACGTGTGCCTATCGATCCCCCGGAACGGGTGGCGTGATGAGTCCTCCTTCTTGTATGACCATAACTAACTTCTATCTACCAATTGCTGCTGGATGCTTTGGATGAGTTGTAGCAGTCCCTACAGTATACTGGACGTCCTTCACGTGGCTCGAATGGCACTTCCGTTTCGATACCGCACTCTGCACATACAGCGGGGTACATCTGCCTTCGCGAACTCTGGACTCCGAATCCGCGCTGTTCTGATTTTCTAGATTGCCGGCAGTCCGGGCATCGTTTTGGTTCGTTGGTGAAACCTTTAGTTTCGAAGAACTCTTGCTCTCCTACAGTGAACGTAAAGGTTGCCCCACAGTCGGCGCATTGAAGTTCTCTGTCAGTGAAGCTCATTTGGATGACCTCCTAGGTTTTTTTGGGCTTAACTCGGGTCATCCAATACCTTTGTGGAACCTGGCCTTGGGGAATCCAAAGGGGGTTACTACTAATGGAATGGGTAACCTTATCTAAACCACTGCGGCGAGTATACAGCAGAATTTGCAGATTTGCAACTGTGTTGACCCTCAATTTCACTGATCTGTATTATGTATATCAGGACACGGCTTTCTTACGCTTATCACGTACATACACTGACTTGGCCGGGGAGTTTTCCGACGTGCGTTCGTTTATCTCAAATAGGCCAGTCGCTCGAATAAGGTCTCCCAATTTGGGATAACCATAGTTTCTGGGATCGAATTCCGGTGTGAAATTGGATACATTGTGGCCAACGTTACCCAGGTAAGCCCAGCCAGTTTCACCTGCGGCATTCTCAACAGCGTTTCTGAGAAGGTTAACCAGTTTTGTATCACTCTTGAGTTTTGTTGAACTTAGTGTCTGCTTGTCATTTGTTGCGCTTGAATCCGTCTTGCGCAGTATCTCTGTATAAATAAATTTATCACACGCGCCAACGAATGCTTTAGGGGTCTTCTTCTCACCAAACCCCAAAACCATAAGTCCAGCTTCTCGAATCCTTGATGCCAATCTGGTGAAATCGCTGTCGCTGGATATAAGGCAAAACCCATCGAGTTTACCCGTATACAGGAGATCCATTGCATCGATGATCATGGCGTTGTCGGTTGAGTTCTTACCTGTGGTATATTCAAACTGCTGTATAGGCTGAATGGCATACTCCAGAAGCACTTCTTTCCATCCCTTTAGTTTGGGTTTGGTCCAATCACCGTAAATTCGTTTCACACTGGCAGATCCATACTTTGCAATTTCGGCAACCAATCCTTCGAGAATAGCCGGCTGAGCATTATCAGCATCTATGAGAACTGCCAATTTTGCTTGTGTCTGATTTTGTGTCATTCAATCCTCTTTTCGTGGTGGCTCACATTTATTTCAATTGTGAAGACTGTATTTCATCCCATTCTTTTTATCTTTTTTTGATGATAACAAACTATGCTTTTTATTGATATTGGAAGACATACTTACCTATTGAAGCCCAAGGATATTTCCGCATCACTCGGCCCCCTTATGGTTTGTGGTTGGCACAACTAGATTACTCGTACTGCCAGGTGTATCAATAAAATACAAGTTCTAGCTGCCTTCATACTTGAAGGAGAGCTTGACTTTTGCCCTGTAAGCATGAATCTTGCCGTTCTCAAGCTGGATATCAAGCTCAGAGATTTCAGCAATGCGAAGGTCACGTAGAGACTTGGAAGCTAACTCGATTGCAGCAACCGCAGCTTTTTCCCATGACTCGGTACTTGTCCCAACTAACTCGATTATCTTGTAGACGCTGTCAGCCATATTGCTCTCCTCTCGCCAGTGGGATGACTTTTTCACTATTCGTCCCCCAACCAACGTTTTTTGATACTGGCTAGCCTATACTTTTTAATCTAAATTGTCAAGTATTATTATAGGAATGAATTCTACTTAGACTCAAACCATTCTATTAAGTCACTCGACCAAACATCTGCTATTGCTGCCTCCAGAGATTTTTGCCTTGGTTTTCGAACGTTAAGTCTCTTTTTCAAGGTACGATCATCAAATGTTGCAAGGGATTTACATTGTCTGCGAAAACTTCGCAACGTGTTACTATCACCGCCATAAATCAAATAATCCAGTTCGCCGGGATATTGCTCAAGCTGTTCCCTTACACGCCCACATACACGAGTGAAGAAGGATTCTATTTGTTTTTCACGATGCCTTTCAAAGCGCCTCTGTGATGATCCGCCCTTCTTATGTCGTGAATGCACCAGTCCCGTACCTGCTTTGCTGGATATGCGTTTTTCACCCTCAAACACACCTATAGCATAATCTCCCAAGCGTACAATTATTAAAGCTATACTGAATTCCCTATTCAATAAAGAACGTAACGGTTGCAAATCATAACCATCGGACACTCTTTTTTCCTCTATTGGGAACGGTGTCCTCACCAGGCACCTGTATTGGTTACCCCATATAAGAGCACATCCTGTATGGGATTCACTTATGATCTCGTTTAGCTCTGGAGGCACATCACCGATTTTTGACGCGCGTATAAGCATCCCCTCTATTTCAGATGCAGGTAGCCCGGGTGGGAAGTACAGGCAAACTACTGATCCATCATTTATGTCAATTTCATCGAGGAAATTCAGCATCCTCGATCTGTTCATCCTCCGGCTATTTGATACGTACATGCTCTTTTACAGCTTAACGGCCGTAACCCCGTCTCCACCCTCTCCCAATTCCCCTGAACGGAATGATTTCACCAAAGGATAGGAAGCAAGCATTTCTCTTACGATTTGGCGTACAGTACCCGTTCCGTAACCATGAATAATTCTCACTTCTTGAAAACCCGCAAGTGAAACATCATTAAGGTAAGCATCGAGTTCCGGTTCTACTTCCTCCGCCCGTTTACCGCGCAAATCAAGTTCGATGGATCGTCGTTGGTTTTCTTTGTTCCTCGTCACTTCGAATGAACGCTGAGAAGTTGTTTCCTTTGGAGCATCCACTCTCTCCACATCCGTTAGCCCTACCTTCACTCTAGTACGTCCTGCCTGCATTTCTACTTGATCGCCCTTATCGGATATTGACAAAATTGTGCCACGCAGATTTGTATCGATCACTCTGACGGTATCTCCCTCAGCAATACTTTCGATGGTGGTGGTTATTTCCCCTTGAACCTTTTCCGGCTGCCAGCTTTCACCGGCAAGTTGTTGATGAACAGAGCTCAATTCCCTCTTGGCTTGCTCAATACTTTCCTTTGACTTTACCTTTTTCAATTCCGATGTTGCTTCACGGATTTGTTTCTGAAGTTTGGTTGCTTCCTTTGATATCGATTCTCTGGCCTCTCTCAGAACGCTTTGTTTCTGCTCCTGCAAATTTTCTAACTCATTCTCCAATTGATCTCTAATACCTGCTATTTCTTCTTTCTCATTCTCCAGAGTATCCCGAAGAGATCTAGCCACCTGTTTTTCGTTTGTCAGGTCTGTTAGCAATTGCTCCATTTCCTGGGAACCTTTAGGGATCATTTCCCTGGCTGAGTCTATTATTTCAGGGGATAGGCCTAGCTGTGACGCAATGGCCAGGGCATTACTTCCACCAGGTATACCCAGGGAAAGATGGTAGGTTGGTGTCAGTGTAACGGAATCGAACGCGAGGGAGGCATTTTGCATTTCCGGAGTTGAGTGGGCAAAAATCTTCAACTCGTTGTAGTGGGTCGTTGCAACAGCTAAGGTACGCTTCGTGAGAAAGTACATTAGAATTGCCCTCGCCAATGCGGCTCCTTCTGCAGGATCCGTACTGCCTCCCAGCTCATCCAGTAGCACCAGGCTTCTGGAAGTTGACATTCGAATTATTCGTACGATATTGCCCATGTGCCAACTGAAAGTGGATAGGGTTTGCTCAATGCTTTGTTCATCTCCAATATCAGCAAACACTCCATCAAAAACTGGCAGGCAGCTATCCTCAGAAGCGGGGATGGGAATACCCGACTGATTCATTAGCGCCATAAGTCCGATTGTCTTGAGCGCAACTGTTTTTCCTCCGGTATTAGGCCCGGTGATAACTAATGATGAAAAGTCCTGACCTATCTCCACAGTCAGAGGTACTACCTTCTTCTTTAGTAAAGGATGTCTGGCATCTATCAACTTCAGTGAATACCGCGAATCACTACCTGTTGGGGATATGCAGGGTTCGCATGCATTTGCATTTTTGGCATATCTTGCCTTTGCGAGTGACAAGTCTATTTCTGCCGAAATAACCATATTATCTATTATTTCGGTTCCATTCGATCCAACTTCGGCACTGAGTTCCGCCAGGATACGATTTACTTCACGTTCTTCCTCCAGGGCCATTTGCCTTAGTTTATTGCCCAATTCCACTATGGCCCACGGTTCGATAAATACGGTAGCTCCTGTGTTAGATACATCATGGATGATACCCTGTACTGCATGTTGCATTTCTGTTTTTACGGGAATGACATATCGTCCGCCCCTCTCGGTGATGATCGAATCCTGCAACAGGTTCTGGCTACTTAGCGCTTTGACCATGCTTTCCAATCGATTTAAAAGCTGGTGGCGTGTATCTTTCAACTGATATCGAAGGTTGGCCAGATCCGGTGATGCGAGATCCAGTATCTCACCCGAATCGTCTATGCATCTATCGATCTCACGTACAACTTCTGGAAGAGCGACGATGTTTTTCGCGATACTCCAAAGTGATGGAACCTCACTTGACATCCTGTTGAGGGAGGTTCGCAAATCGTTTCCGGCAGCAACAGTCGCTCGAACTTGCAACAAGGTTTGGGGATCAAGAGTTTTTTCCTTTTCTGCCATTGCCAGGGCTTTACGGATATCAATAACGGTGCCTACAGAAAAGTTGGGGATTAAAGAGAAAAGATAGCGTGCTTCTGCTGATTGCCCTAACAAATAAGAAACTTTCTCCATGTCAGGAGAAGGTTCAAGATTCATGGCCAACTCATGACTAATTGGAAACGACGTAAAGCCAGCCAGTATTTCTCTGACTTTTGAATATTCCAGCATTTCCAAACTTTTCTGATCCATGGATTTCCCTTACATGTTTCATTGTACGTAGATATTCAATGGATTTCCACTATATATCAGCAGTCTTTATGCCTACCGTCGATATTCTTTCTGTTAATGACAGATAACAAAGTTGGTGTAAACCCGACTTCCAGGATGGGGTTTACACCAATACTAGAATGCAAGATAACCCCCAGTTGTGCCGAAGAGCACACCCACAAAAAGAGTAGACGTTTCTTCGGGCAAATTCCGTGCTGCCCTGTTTTTATCTTTGACACTCGGCTAGTACACTAAACAATACCCCCATTCCACCTAAAAACTAATTAACGTATCGCCAATGTGAGAAAACGAAATGGTTATTGAGTTAATACAAGAAGATACGGTTCCGGCTAATGTATCAATCCTTGATGATATCCATGGAATGGTACATGACAGGAGGTCTATCGAACCAGCTAAGAATCATCTTCCCTCCGAAGAGCTGCAGAGATACACCGGCAATCCTGTTCTCAGACCGATTCCAGAGCATCCTTGGGAATCAAAGTATGTGTTAAACGCAGGTAGTATCAGATTGGGGCGAAAGGTCTATTTACTATATCGGGCCTATGGTGACGATAGTATCTCTCGAATAGGACTGGCGACCAGCAATGATGGATTCTCATTCAATGAAAGGTTGGAAAACCCGATATTTGAGCCAGTATGTGAAACTGAAAAAAGAGGATGTGAGGATCCCCGCTTGGCTTTACTTGGGGACCAGATATATATGACATATACTGCTTATGATGGCGTCGTTGCTCAAGTTGCACTTGCATCTATTTCAATGGAAGATTTCATAGCATATCGATGGAATTCGTGGCAAAGGCTTGGCTTATTCCTCCCAGGGCAGATGGACAAGGATGCAGTGATATTTCCTGAGGCTTTTAATGGCATGATTGGCATAATCCATCGAATAGAACCACATATCTGGATAACCTTCTCTTCTGATCTTCGATGCCCCTGGCCCAGTAAATGTCACAAGATACTTGCCATACCATCCGAGGGAACAGAATGGGATTCAAAGAAGATCGGTGCCGGTGCCCAACCGATTAAAACAAAATACGGTTGGTTATTGATCACTCACGGTGTTGATCATCACAATGTGTATCTATTGGGAGTAATGGTTCTTGATTTGGATAATCCTTCCAAACTGATTTATCGTTCACCAAACTTTGTCTTGGAGCCGACTACTGAGTGGGAACTGGGAAACAATAACGAATCCTGGGTTCCCAACGTCGTATTCACATGCGGTGCTTTGCCCACTGAGAATGGTAAAAACATTCTGGAATCTGATGACGAACTGATTGTATATTATGGTGGTGCAGATACAGTGATGAATATAGCCACTGCCAAAATTGGCGATTTGATCCCCTATGAAATAAGAGACTCGGCGTCCCCCTTTTTTGCTGCCGCTTGATTATCCCATACTGAATTCACCCCTTCTCCTTTTCCACAATAACCAATAGCATCACCAGCTAAAAATGTTATAATCATTTCAATGTTTTCCCCCCTCCTCAATGATGACTCTGGCAATCAATTGGCTTCTCCTCAGCAGAACCGTCCGGTTCATAGTTGGGTGAACATTGCACTCATCCTCATTCTTCTCGCTATTTCCTTTGGCATAAGTTGTACGTTCGGTGCATTCTTCACCACGTTAAGGTATGAGTTTGGCTGGAGCCATGCTACAACTTCAGCACTGTTCTCGCTTCATTTGCTCACAGCCGGCATCTTTTCCCTCTTAAGTATTTGGACTATCAATAATTATGGAACGAAATGGATTGTTTTCATAATGGGAATCATCAGTGGCCTGAGCCTGTTTCTTTGCTCTCATGTGGAACATGGATGGCAGCTATTCCTTGTTTATGGTGTCCTATTATCACTGAGTACTGGGGTTGCTGGCATAATCGTTATGTCTATTTGTCACAAGTGTTTTCACCGCAGAATTGGGACATCCATTGGGGTTATCAGCATTGGAGTAGGATTGGGTATTGCAGCTATATTCCCCGCTGAGTCCTGGCTGATATCTAAATACGGCTGGCAAGATGCGTTTCTAATTAGCAGCGTTTTGGCATGGTGTCTTATGTTACCGGCCTCTTTGTTTCTGAAAGAAACCTCAAACGAGATAGTTGATATTCCATATACAGAACCATTTCCGTATGAAAATGGTTTGGGATGCAGCCCGGTGAGCAGACCATCTTCAACTCAGAATTCCATGCATACTTTGAACTACTTATTATCCTTTGGAATCCTTTTTGCCTATTCATTTTGTTTTTACATGGTACTGAGCCATTTCATTCCACGCCTTGAGAGTATGGGCTTTGATAGTGTTGACGCTGGAGCTACACTTGGACTGATGGGCTTAGCTATTGTCTTTTCGCGATTAATGATAGGATTCTCTGGAGATGCACTAGACAAAAAACCAGTGGCTATGATCTTTGTTTTACTCCATGCCATGGCATTGTTTTGGCTGGTAGATTCCGATGATATGTGGATGTTTTATTTGTTCGCCACTGTTTACGGCACTACCCTTGGAGGAATCGATTTGCCAATTTCCGCTGTTCTTGGGAATGATATTAGATTTTGGAAGGCTGACACCCGATTACTCATTGTTATTTCAGGCTGGTTCCTTGGTGCTGGGGCTGGCCCTCTTTTCACTGGCTTAGTTTTGGATCATACCGGGAACTATGAATTTGCCTTTTTCTTTGGTGGAACTATCATGGTGTTAGCAGCAATCTTCATTTGGGGTATGAAATTACACCAACAGCATACACTTGAATCAAAAGAGGTGGATCCATGAGTGAACATGCACCAACACACGATGAGGCTCTTTCCCTGTTGCATGAATTCAATGAAAACGAAAGTTTGCTAAAGCATGCTTATGCCGTTGAAGGCGCAATGCGCTATCTGGCACGCAAGCATGGAGAAGACGAAGAAAAGTGGGGGATCGTTGGACTTGTACATGATCTTGACTATGAACGTTTTCCGGAACAGCACTGCGACAAGACAAAAGAAATTCTTGAGGAACGGGGATGGCCTCCAGAGTATGTACGCGGAGTGATCGCTCATGGTTGGGGTGTGTGCAACGATGTTGAGCCCCAGAGCTTGATGGAGAAAACGTTGTTCACAATCGATGAACTTACCGGGTTGGTAACAGCAGCAGCGCTGGTTCGACCCTCCAAAAGCGTAATGGATTTGGAAGCAAAATCGGTGATGAAGAAATGGAAAGATAAATCGTTTGCCGCTGGAGTTAACCGTTCAGTTATTGAGCAGGGCACAGAAATGCTTGGAGTGGAATTACGAGATATTGTAACAGATACAATTCTGGGAATGCGTGAGGTTGCAGATCGAATTGGTTTGTGATGAGGTTTTAAAATCTATGTGACGTAATGCGAGGCTTTAGCCTCGCCTTAAGCGACCCTGAAATGTCGTGCAGAAACCCTGAGTGTGTCATTCCGGCCCACGAGCCGGAATCCACTCCCCTGATACCCCTCTGGATTCTGACTTCCGTCAGAATGACATTTATAGTTATTTCATGCTCTTGAACGGGGGAAATCGTTATGGGAAAGAACGTCGTCAAAATCTGTAAAGACACCTATATGATTGGTGGTTCCGGTCTGTCACACCCCAACGATTGCTCAGTCTATTTGATTGATGCGGGTGATCTGGTACTCATCGACTGTGGTGCCGGTAATAGTTTCGATCAACTAATTTCCAACATCGAAAGCACAGGCCTCGATCCCAATAAACTTACAACCATACTTGTTACCCATCGTCATATCGATCATATTGGCTCGCTCAAACGCTTCAAAGATGATTTTGGAGTCCAAATCATTGCTCATGAACTCGATGCCGATGCTATTGAAAGCGGCATTGGTACAGGCGCTGATATGTATGGTGTGCCCTATTTACCGTGCACCGTCGATTTGAAGCTTGGCGGTGAAGAGAACAAAATTCAATTCGGTGATATCGAGATAATAGCCATCCATATTCCCGGACATACTGATGGCAGCATCGCAGCATATATCGATACGCCAGATGGAAGAGTCCTGTTTGGGCAGGATATTCACGGGCCCTATCTCCCCCAATGGGGCGCTGATATTAACAAAGCCAGACAGTCATTGCAGAAGCTTATTGATCTAAAAGCCGATATTCTCTGCGAAGGTCATTTCGGGATTTATAAACCTGCAACAGCAGTGGAGAAATACATTCGAGGCTACCTCAACAACTTGTAGTCTTGGAATGCGGTAGCTGGACTACCGCAAGGACAAACGGCAGAAAGACTGCCGTACTCCAATATATTTTTTTATTGATAGCGAATGCGAGAACCTCAATCCAAATTCGTTACTATTCCAAATGGATTAAAACTTCATTATCTCGATTGGGGCAATTCCGGTGCGACTCCCATGCTCCTTCTCCACGGACTAGGTGCGAATGCTCACTACTGGGTTTTTTCACCTCTTCCTTTTGCGATAGCCACCACGTCATTGCGCTGGATCAACGCGGACATGGGGAGAGCAGCTGGGCGGAAACCTATAGGCCGAGGGATTATGTCAGTTCGATTGGACTTAGCAATTTCGTGTTGATTGGGCATTCATTAGGTGGTATTAATGGAATACTCTACGCAACACATCGCCCCGACCATGTTCTAAAACTGGCCGTTGTTGATATCGGTCCTGAGATTGATTCTGCCGGAGCCGAACGAATGCTGGCCGAAATGGCAAGTGAGCCCGATGTGTTTGATTCGATCGAGGATGTAATGGCCCGAATTCGTCAATTGCAGCCTCGCTATTCTGAGGGCTTTATTCAACATCAAGCCCAATATGCCACGCGGATCACCGATGATGGCCGGTATATCTACAAATGCGATCCTGCCATTCGGCAGAATCAGATGGGATCGCCGGAGTGGCTTTGGGATTATCTTCCTGAAGTTCTTTGTTCCACTCTCGTTCTACGTGAAGCGGAGAGTGATGTATTCTCGCCAGACACAGCTAAACAGATGACCGACACTCTTGTTTCGGCTGTCCTGACGCATATTGAGCAAGCTGGGCACAGTGTACCGGGAGATAATCCCAAGGCTTTTGCACTGGCTTTACAAGATTTTCTGTAACCCAAACGTTAATGGTCCTCACCGTTTGGATTTCTGTAAGTGTGCACCACGTTTATTAAATGTGGTAGTATAATGAGCAAACCTCATAGCTACTAAATGAGTATTTAACCACGCTTCCCATAACAAGATGACAAGCTAAAGGAGACTAACCAAATGAGAAAATTCGTTCAAATCAGTTTGATCCTTTTATTGCTTTCCAGTTTGTGCGTTACGTTGGTAACAACACCGACGATGGCCCAAATCGGTCAAAAGCCCGATCTTGTAATTACGAACATCTCTGTAAATGGCAATCAGATATGTTATCAGATAATGAACATCGGAGATGTCCCGGCAGATGCTGGGCATTCGACCTATCTGTATGTCGATGGTCAGTATGCGGCGAGTGACCAGATAACTTCTTCCATTGTTCCCGGAAAAGGACTCAATCGGTGCTTCAACTATCAGTGGCAATGCTCCGGCATGAAGGATACCATCGAGGTCTGCGCAGACGCTGTGCAGAACATGATCGATGAGGCCAACGAGCAGAACAACTGTATGAATCAAAGCTGGGATTGCCCTTTGCCTGACCTAGTGATCACCGATGTTTGGGAAGAAAGCGGCAGTATCTGCTACACCATTAAAAATCAGGGTAGCGCTACTGCACCGGCTCAGCATGTTACATCACTATCTATTGACGGTAACCAGGTAACTACCGACTTCATTGGCAATACGCTCACTCCCGGAGAGAGCGCTAACCGATGTTTTCCCAACTACTCTTGGCAGTGCAGCAATTCTCAGGATTCGGTTCTGGTTTGCGCCGATATTCAGCAGTCGGTCCCGGAAGATGATGAAAATAATAATTGCACACAGGAAAACTGGACCTGTCCTTCACCGGACCTCATAATCACTGACATATCAATACAGGGCAATAATATCTGTTATGTTATTCAGAACAACGGGAATGCCACTGCTGCCTCCGGTCATTATTCGTCTTTATCTATCGATAATCAACAGGTAGCTACTGATCTCGTGGATATTGAACTGGCTGCGGGCCAGAGTGCAAACAGGTGCTTTAGTTATGAGTGGCAATGCTCCGACGCTCAGGATTCGATATCGGTATGTGCCGATATCCAGCAATTTGTCAATGAAAGCGATGAGAACAACAACTGTTATCAAAGTAATCAGAATTGCCCTCTGCCGGATTTGATTGTCTCCGATATATGGAATGATGACGATAGTGTTTGTTATACAATTCAAAACATTGGGGATACGACTGCCTCGGCAGGTCATTATGCATCGATTTCGATTGATGGAGTACAGATTAGCACCGATCTTATCACTGAGGCCCTGGCGCCAAACCAGAGTGTCACCCGATGCTTCAGCTATCAGCCACAATGCCTTGACCTACAGTATATTGTATTGATCTGTGCTGATATTCAACAATTCATCATCGAATCCGATGAGAACAACAATTGCACACAGGAAACCTGGGATTGTCCCACTCCAACTCCTACAGTAACCCCAACTCCAACCGCGTCGCCTACCCCTTCACCCACTCCATCACCTACAGCCACACCGTCACAAAGCCCAACACCCACTCCTACATCTTCACCTGTGCCTACACCTACTCCGTCACCAGTAGTGATTGACAACCCTCCGATAATCACTTCAGGCCCTACTGTATCAGACATTACTCAATCTTCAGCAGTGATATCATGGACCACAAGCGAGCCGTGTAATAGCGTTGTGAAATACGGATCGCGCGCTGGGATATACAGCGATACAGAGAGCAGCTTGCCACTCACACAAACGCATCAAATTACTCTGGCAGGATTGGATACGTCGACCACCTATCACTATATGGTAGCGTCAACTGATTCTAGCGGGAACACTGTTTCCAGCGGAGTGGCATATTTCGAGACAAATTCACCGGCGGACTATGAGCCGGAGATAGAGTATTTCGTTACCATCGATTCGGATCTGCCGCCGGATTTCATGGCATCCATGACCGATGACGATGATGCGGAGCGTATCGAGTTTTTAATGGATGGAGAACATATCGGAACCGACTATTCGGCTCCTTTTGAATTCACGTTGGACCCTGCATACATGGGCATGTCACGTGCGGAGTACATGGCTGATCATGAAATGGAGGCAAGGGCTTTCAGCCCAAGAGGAGAGATTAGCAGAGCAGCTTTGGATTTCATTGCGCCACCACTCCGTTGTGGGCCACCCACTGAGTGGCTTTTCAGGTCTCCTCGCGAGGGCCTGGTGATTTCAACCAGCGGTGCTACAGCCGAAGATGGCACTACAATCGATATTTGGGTTGACGCGAGTACCACCGAATGGGAGTATGGTCATGTTTCGGGGCATCCTGATATTGAAACAGTTATGGGTACGGCGGTCGACCGGATGGAATTTTTCGTCGATGGCGTGCGGCTCTACAACTCCACTGCCGACACAACAATGCATATCTATGAATGGGATGCCAGCGGTGCCAGTGTTGGCGATCATACGGTAAGGGTGAAAGCCCATTACCATGAAGACTGTGTCTATACTGAAAGACACACCGTTAGTATAGTTCGGCCCAGGCCAAGGCTCAACATCACTCGTGAAGTGGACGTGGTAGACAACTATGTTACGGAGACGTTGATTATCGAGAACACCGCTGAGGACGATCCGGAAGTTGCCATCATAACAGATTTCACCTATAGCTCCTCCAGTTTTGGGTTGCAGGCAATCGACAAAGTTGTCGGCAGCTCGACTGTTATTACCAGCTATGTTCCGTCCGGAAAGCGCTGTGATAACGTATTTACCATCGAACCATACTATCGTCTTGACCCGGGTGATACTATGGCTATAAGCTACCGCGCTGTGCCGATTCTCTACCCCGGGCCCATCGACTATGGCATAAATGCAACGACGTGCGAAATCGCGTACGAAGACGCTTATGGCAGTTATTACGACGATATCTTCACCTTCTCTGCGGTCGGTGACTCTACATTCGATTCACTGGTTGAAGACGGCATCAGCAACTCGGACTATCTGCTGGTGACCAATCCCTACAATCTGCTGGGACTCTACGATCAAACCGAGGCGAATGGCGCCCTGGATAAGATGGCCGAACTGGCCATACTTCAAAATGGAGTGTTGGGCTACTTCAATAGCTGGCATGTACTGGAAACCCTATTTGAAGAAGGAGATAGAGTCGCCTTGAGTAACGAGCATATCTTCGGTGATGGTGCAAATGATGAAATTGTCATGGCCGACCTCGATGCTGATCTTATCCGAGTCTATAACGCATTTGAAGAAGTAGTGATTGAAACAGAAACGGACAGCCATCTTCCGATTGCCCATCTACTTGACGAAAGGGATGCGATCGCTGTTGGCAATGTAACACATTTGAATTCGGCCGGTGACTACCATACACGTAACGAAATCCTGGTTGCCGATAACGGCGGAGAAGTTACAGTCTACCAGTATGAATATGTGCCCGGTGATGGGGAATTTACGTCATATAATTTCTATGCGCCGTACCGCGAGGGAGGTGGTTTTGCGGTTGGGGAGGTATATCTTGAAGTTGGAATCGATAATCGGGAGGATGAGATCATTGTCATTGATCAAAGTGATGATCCATCTGTACGAGCGGCCCGAGTCAGTATTTATCGAGATTTCACCGGTGTTGCGTCAGAGGAATACAGCACAACTTTCAGGACCGGAGACAAACTAGCTGTTGGCAGATTGTTTGATAGTGACAGAGAGCGCATCGTTATCGGGAATGTAGAAAATGACCGGATAAGAGTGCTGGTTAACGATTCACGAGAAAGCTACCTGAGCGAAGAATACAGCATATCCCATCCCCTTAGCCCGGAAGATATTCTGACAGTAGGAGATGTCTGGGGTAATGAACGGGAAGAGATAATCCTGGCTGATGAGGATAACGATACAATTTGGGCTTACAGTTACGACGACATTCGTGACGAGATGCTGCCAGTTGTTGCAATTAACTATACATTGCAGGTAGAGGATGTAATTTCAACAGCGAACGTGTTCATGGGTGACAAAGAGGAGATTCTGGTAACCAGAGGGCGCTCCTTCAGCGGTCACAGCGAAGGAGACGTCGAGATTCTTTCGATGACATACGGTGAGTCACCTGGAGACAGATACGCTCTTGACGCACTTATCAACGACAACGAGCATGGTGACTGGGCTAATCAGTTGTGCGACGGCAGCAGCGGAACCTGCGAAAACTTCGTTACTGATGGATACCTGCTGCTGGTCGGGGAGATCGAAATCATTCCCGCCTTTTCGCCATCATGGGATCTGACTGGAAGCGATCGGGGCAGTGTCGACTACTCCGACCGGGCATATGGTTCTACGTCAGGGAATACCAACTATCCGGAGCTGTCTGTTGGCCGAATCATCGGGGATTCGGCTGCTCGATTGCAGGTGCCATTGCAGGCAAGCATCGATATTCTAAATGGCGATAAAGAGTTCGATAACTCTGACGCCTTTTTGGTTAGTGGAAGAGATCGGGGGACCAGTGGCGAGGCGGACGATATCGACTTTTCCGAGAATCGTGACTCTGTTGCCGGATCACTCAGAGGTGAAGGATTCACTACTGACTTAATCAGCAATCCCAGTGAAGCTGAATTCTTCAGTGGTGCGACAAACACCGATGTGATTTTAATCGCCGGACATGGCTGGCGCACTGGATGGGACGTCATAGAACGAAGTGAAGTCGATGGGCGTTTCCGGCCAGCACGACATGCTCCATTGATTTATGCTGCATCTTGCTTGACTGGGCGATATCCTGGCGGCAGGTCGATTGCCGAGGCCTTTTTGAATGAAGGGGCATCCGGCTATATCGGAGCCACTGAAGTGGGTATTTGGCCCTGGAGTGGACGTCTTGTAGAGAATTACTTCGGCCGATTCGATCCCGCCCATACCGTTGGCTCAGCCTTGAAGCATGCCAAAAGGCATCGCCTTGGGGTGAATACATACGCCTGGGACCCGAACTTCAACCGATACACCTGCGCCATTTTCCATTTGTATGGTGACCCAAAACTTGAGGTAAACTGGCTTTCACCCTCCGCAACTGTTCCTGATGCAAGTGGTTCACCTTTTGTACTTGCATCGTATTCGTTGGGAGTTTCATCCTCCTCTGATCAAGGAACAGTAGCAAACGAAAACTCCCCATCCGCACCTGAGATTTCCATGGTTGGACCATTGTCCTCAATTGAAATCTCCATTCCTGATTATGAGGTAACTACCGTTGAGGGCGAAGATTACCCGAATATACCGGGAGGGGATACAGTCCTTGCCATCGGGATGCCACAGGTTCCTTCATATAGTGTCTTCATCGATTATCCGGCCTACAGCCAAATTCAGAACGTAGTGTTGACCGAGAAGAGCGATAGGTTTACAGATACGGGCCTGAACATACCCGATGTAGTTCCCTTGATTGCCGATGAAGAAACAAACAGCAGCCAGACAATACCGGAGGACATGACATGGTGGCCAAACCGGGAATTCGATTGGACTACCATTCAAAATCCGGATGATACCCTAACGTTGGTAATTACCACCTATCCGTTCCTTTATAACCTGGAGACGACGGATGTTGAGTTTTACCGCAGTTTTGAATTCGAAATCGACTATACGGACTCGGGGGTGCAAATCAGCTCGCTTGAAACAGACAAAGTCGCTTATGAACAGGGGCAACCTGTACAGGCAGAGGCTTTTATTCACAGTACCGCTGATGATGCCATGGATATCATTGCCAGCGCCGCAATCACCTCAGAGAATGGAGAACTTTTTGATGGCCTTCCCTTACAAACCTTGAAGGATATACAAGGCTTGGCATCGCTTGCTTTTGACTGGGACAGTGCCGGTTTCGATCCCGGCAATTATGTGCTGGAGATGGAAATCAGAACGCCGGATGGTGAACTACTTGATACAGAACAGCAGATGTTCAAACTGGGCATATCCTCAGGAGTCGTTACAGGTCTTACGGCTAACCCCGAAGAATTGGATGCCGGCGATACGGTGGGCGTTGAGATGACCTTTGCCAACACCGGATCGATGGATATCACTGGATCGGCGATTATCAGGTTACAAGATGAAAACAGAGCCACAATTGAGGAATTAAGAGAGGATTTCGCTGCCTTGTCCCCTGATAGCAATATAACCTTTTCCTCTCAATGGCAAGCCACGGAGGACACTGGCCGAGTTGTGGGCTATGTGCTCTATGACGGTAAAAGCACGGCCCCTTCAATGATCGATCTGAAGCTTGAATCCACCGATGATAAAGGGGATATCATTTCAACCGAAAACGATGACAGTAGCAGTAATCCGGGATTGATTATAGGGATTGTTCTGGGCGTGCTGGCGATAATCATCGTTTGTGGGGTGGTATGGATGAGAAAACGCTAAACACCATTGATCGAATCAAATAAAAAGGGCTCCTTTCGGAGCCCTTTTTTTACGTGCTGGGTAATCAGCTATTACGGCTGCCCGTACTGTTCCCTCAGAACCTTCCTCTGTACTTTTCCGGTGGAAGTTCTGGGAAGTTCATCAATGAAGACCACGCTCTGAGGTCGCTTGTATCCAGCAAGCTTTGATTTACAGAAATCCAATATTTCCTGCTCTGTGGCTGTTTCGCCCTGCTTCAACACTATGCATGCCCGGGGATTTTGCCCCCACTCAGGATCAGGAACACCGATGAGCGAAGCGTCGGCTACTTTGGGATGTTCATAAAGAATATTCTCAACTTCTTCGGGTGAGATATTCTCGCCGCCACGGATGATCATGTCATCGCCGCGCCCGGCAAGGAAGATATATCCTTCCTCGTCTATATAGCCCTTGTCGCCAGTGTGCAACCATCCGTCAGCAGTAATGGTCTTGGCCGTCTTCTCTTCATCCTTCCAGTATCCACTCATTACGCGTTCACTCTTGGCCATGATCTCACCAACATCACCCTGGGGCAACTCTTTGCCATCCTCATCCCATATTTGGATCTGCACATCCGGCATAGCTGTACCAATTGAATTGGCCAGTCTGTTCAGCTTTTTCTCTTTTTCAGCTTCAGAAGCATCAGCCGGTATCATGTGGTCTTCAGGGCCCAGCATGGTGATGGTAGAAGCAGTCTCGGTCTGTCCAAAGGCATTGATAAACATCACTCCCGGAAAAACTTCGATGGCTTTCTTAATAACTTCGAATGGCATTGAAGCAGCACCATAGGTTATTACCTTTAGGCTGGAAAGGTCTTTCTTATCGAAATCAGGGTGTTCGACTACCCACTTCAGCATTGTGGGTACCAGCATGGCACGGTTGGCTTTTTCGCGCTCGACGGTATCCATCCAGTCATTCGTTTCGAACTGTCGCATCATGGCGATTGTTCTTCCGCCATAAACGGCTGCCATCATTGCCTGAATACCAGCTACATGGTACAGAGGGACCGTCACTACATTTGTCTCCTGAATATCGGGGTCGACCGGCGTCACATTCTGCAATGCATAATCAACAAAGGCATTATGCCGTAGTGGTACCCCTTTAGGGAGTCCGGTTGTTCCGGCAGTATACATCAGGATAGTTATGTCATCATCGCCAATTTCAGTGAATATTTCCTCTGGTGAAGAATTCGCTATGAGATCATCATAGTTTTCCATTCCCTCAACTTTGCTATCCAGGGATACCAGTTTCGGAGATGAAGTGAGATTGGCCTGCATTGATTTCACCATGTCGATATAGCGATCACCGGAAAACAGCACTTTACTCTCTGAGTTATTGAGCATGTGAGTAAGCTCATTTTCCTTTGCTCTGAAATTCAGCGGGACGAATATTGCGCCTATCCTGGCCGCTGCGAAATAAATTTCCACAAACTGATTGCAGTTAACTTGCAGGACAGCTACCCTGTCTCCCTTTTGCACACCCATTCCCTGCAAGCCATTTGCCAGTCGATTTACACGATCCGCTACCTCACCGAAGGAATACCTCTTCCCTTCGAAAACTACACAGGGTCTGTCTGGTGCAATAAGGCTGGTGATGTTGAGAAATTCCGTTGTATTCATACTCGAGTCAACTCCTCCATATACTGTTTAAGGATATTTTAAAGCTGTTTACAGCTTTTTCCTCACAAGTTCCATCACTCTGGACATCGTCTGCCCGGCACTCTCGTGGATACACACTTCGGCATAAGAGTCCAAATCGGTGCGATCACGATTTATTATAGCAAGCTTGGCACCTGATTGCACTGCATATCTTGGCATGAGTGCTGCAGGATAAACCACTAATGACGAACCAATAACTATGCAGAGATCACAGCTCTGTGCCCGACGTTGAGATTCACTCAGTTCATATTCAGGTAAGTTTTCGCCGAAGAACACTGCGTCCGGTTTTAATAGGCCATTACACTCTTTACATATCGGGACATCAACTCCCTGTTCAATCCATTGACGCACTTCGTCCATTGGGTACAGTGTTTCACATTTTATACATTTGGCTCTTCCCATGGTTCCGTGCAAGTGGAATACTCTATCAGGATTGCTACCACCCTCTTCATGAAGATAGTCCACATTCTGTGTAATCACACAGTCCAGTCTGCCCAGTTCCTCAAGTTCAGCTACTGCATTATGTGCAGCATTTGGCTCGACATTTCGCGGAATAAATTCATCGTCTGAGAGGACTCTCCAAAGAAGTTTACGTGCATCGTCATTATTCAAGAAATGCTGTATGGTGAAAAGATTGGGATCGTATTTCGACCAAATACCGCCGGGGCTTCTGAAGTCCGGAATGCCCGATTCTGTGCTAATCCCAGCTCCGGTGAAAACTACTATTTTGTTTGAGTTGACTATAAGTGCAGCCAGTTTTCCGACCTGGGAATCGAACGAATCGCCTGTCACTAGCTTGTTTTCCTCTCGCTGGTTAATGCGGCAGCCAATCGCTGTTCCATTTCCAGTCCCTGACTCAAAGGCATATCTAAACCTCTTACTATGGCTGCTTTGGCACATTCCAGTGCGTTCGCATCGTTTGACATTATTCGACGTGCGGTTTCATTAGCTTTATTTAACAGCTGATCTCTTGGAACCACTTGATTAATCAATCCAATGTGCAACGCCTTCTGTGCATCGATACGATCAGCGGTGAATACAATCTCTGAAACCCATCCTTTTAACACAAACCGCGGCATTGTCTGCGATCCTCCCGCCGTAGGAACCATTCCCAGATTAGCCTCAGGCAAACCGAACTGTGAATCATCGGAGGCGATTCGTATATCGCAACACATTGCCATTTCAATACCAGCACCCAGAGCGAAACCTCCAATTGCCGCGATTAAAGGTTTTTGCACACTCAAGAACATCCCCCACAGATCCCGCTCCCATCTGATTTCACGTCCAATCGCCATTGATGGCACAGTGCCAAATTCAGAAATATCGGCACCGGCTGAAAACGCTCTATCTCCCGCACCTTTAACGATAGCTACTTTTACATCGGGATCATCTTTAATCGATGGAAGAACTTCATATAACTCATCGCGCATTCTTGTATTAACTGCATTCAATGCTTTGGGACGATTGAGCGTTATGTAGGCAATACCGCCATCTTTTTCGAATATGATATTCTCGAAATCTCCCATATCTATTCACCCTTGAAATTCGGTGTCCTCTTTTCGAGGAAGGCTGCAATTCCTTCGGCACGATCTTTCGTGCTTTGCAGTATGAACGAGAGATCAGCTTCCAGACCAAGACCTTGCCCCAGAGTCAAGTCCATTCCTGCACCAATTGCCTCTTTGGCATATCGTTCTGAAATTGGACCTTTGGCAGCTATCTTAGTCGCCAGTTCCTGTACTGTTTGGGTTAACTCGTCTGAAGGCACTACCTTGTTTACCAGTCCAATTCGATAGGCCTCCTCTGCATCAATAATGGCTGCAGTCAGCACCATTTCCAGTGCTTTCCCTCGCCCCACAATACGTGGCAATCGTTGTGTTCCGCCTCCAGAAGGGATATAACCATTAGAGACCTCAGTCAGACCAAAATTCGCACTTGTAGCCGCAAGCCTCATATCGCAAGCAAGTGCCAATTCCAAACCGGTACCTAGGGCATCTCCATTTATTGCGGCAACAACCGGCATTTTCAAACTGGCTATCGCACCTGTAGCTACACCTGACACCGAAGTATTCTGAATATCTCCGCCTGTACAAAACACATCACCTATTCCGGTGAGAACCATCACCCTCACCTCGTCGTCCTGGCTTATGTGTTGACAGCAGAGTTCCAGTTCATCCGCCATTGCTCGATTTACGGAATTTCCGGAATCTGGTCGATTTAATGTTAGATACCCTATCTGATCCTTTTTCTCATATGAAATATTTTTATAAGCCACCATACACCTTTCTCAGGAAATTTTTACCTTGGCAAACCTCTCCCATTCGCTATAAATACACCCACAATACTTTTGTCGATAGAGATCGAATTCTTTTGTCATCTGCTGGCTTTCCCTGAATCCCTCGCGGAAATCTTTAAAGTAGAATGCTGTGTTGTTACGCTCAGCTGTTTTATCACCAACTTCCTTTAACATTGACTGATTTTGATAAGGGCTAATTAGCAAGGTGGTACAAAACGCATCAAACCCATTGTCATTTGCTATTTGGGCAGTCTTGTTTAACCGCATATTGTAGCAGTCCGTGCAGCGTTTTCCTTCATGTCCCACAACAGACCTGAAATAATCAGGCATTTCATACCCCTCAGAGACAATCATTGGAAATTCCATTTGCTCTGCTAGCGCCTGCATCGATTCCAATCTCTTCTGGTGCTCCATGTAAGGGTGAATATTTGGGTTATACCAAAGGGCAGTCACCTCAAAGTCTTGCTCTCTGAGGGACTTGATTGTATAGGTAGCGCACGGGGCGCAACAGCAATGCAGTAAAATTGAGGCCATCTGATTTATTTCCACGCTATTATATCAAATAGGACCATCAGTTGTGTACGGTTGCCTTAAAGTATGGAAGATTCTAAAATAGAAACGCTGGAATTTCCTATGGAAGAGGATCGTAAAACATGTCTAATAATTGGGATGTTATTGTAGTTGGTGCAGGACCTGGCGGGTCTCTAGCAGCAAAAAAATGCGCTGCCCATGGACTCAAGACTCTTTTGGTCGAAAAGAAAAAAACTCCTCGCGACAAGGTATGCTCCGGTATGGTGATGGGTGAGTGGGCTCAGAAAATACTGGTAGATGAATTCGGGGAGATACCGGATGATGTTCTGGTTGAACCCAAAAATCTATTGGGATACGCAGTGCATGTTCCTGGCGCACCTATCCAAACGCTCGATGTTAATACTCCAATCACATGGAGAAAACGTCTCGACTACTGGATGAACCAGATGGCACAGTCTTCGGGAGCTGAAATCTGGGATAATACTCGAGTTACTGATGTCACCGAAAAAGATGGCCGATACACGGTTGAATTAAGAAGGGATGGAAATCTTTATAGGGTAAATTCAGATTTTGTTATTGGTGCTGACGGCGCCCGCTCAGCAGTCAGAGGCTCACTATTCCCGGAAATCAAGACAACCTACTGGCACTGTTACCGGGAATGCTATGACGTCAAACTTGACCTCCCTGAGAGACGATTCAACTTCTTTTCAACGATTGAAACAGCCCCCTTCTATTTTTGCACTCACGATAAAGGCGGATACATGCTGATGGAAGGCGGTTCCGCTATCGGAACAATTAAAGACACCATAGCGCAATCACGACAATTCCTCATCGATCATCATGGGCTTTATGCAAATATCGAACCGTTATGGAGAGATGGATGTGTTGAACCGATTTTGTATCGAGAGCTTTTCACCGGCGAATTTCGTCCTGCGAGAGGAAACGCATTGATTATCGGTGATGCCGCCGGTCTCAACATGCCCGTTACGGGCGAAGGGGTAGGCACTTCACTTAAGAGTGGTCTCGATGCCGCAAAATCAATTATTCAATCGGAGGAAACCGGGGACAAGTCCGATATTACCTATCTACAAACGATCGATGAACTTGTAGCGAAGTTTCAGGATATCTATGCTTTCTCCCGGCGGATAAAGGCTGCTGCCACTGAAAATAATCCCAAGGCACTCTCGGATGCGCTGCTGGAATCGTGGGATCACTCATTAAAGCTATATTAGTCTTACATACGTTACAACTTAGCTTTTGTCATCGTCCAAGTTACCCTGGTAGGGATTTACATGTATCATAACCTCACGTACATGTTCAATCTTTAACAAGAGCTCCGACCTCACCTTTCCTGCGACATGATGGCCCTCTCCTACGCTCAGAGTCTCATTAACTGCTATTTTTATGTCAACATTTAAACCTGGACCACATCGATGCACTCTGATATCATGAATGTCCTTTACTCCATCTATAGCGCACGCTGTATTTTTAACCTTCTCTAAAAAATCAGGATCCGGTCTTTCATACATAAATATGCCTATGTTAGAACGAAGCAGTTTTATTGCCATCCAGATTATCAATGCAGAGATAAGCAATCCTGCAATAGGGTCGAGGTAAATATAAGCGATTTTTGCACCAATAATTCCGATAAGCGCAGCTACTGAGGTATATGCATCCGATCGATGATCCCAAGCACTGGCAATTACGGCAGGGCTATTATTATTCTCGCCTACTTTTATGGTATATCTGAACATCCCCTCTTTTACAAAGATTGAAACTATGGCTGCGATAAGGGCAATGTTTCCCGGAGCATCGAAGTCTTCACGAATAATGAGGCGTATTGCAGAACCTCCCAGAAATATGCCAGTACCTAAGATAATCAACGCCACAACAAAAGCAGCAACCGTTTCCGCACCCGCATGGCCATACGGATGGTCTTCATCAGCCGGTTTCTCACCAACTCTTATTCCGACGTATGCAGTCGCGGTGGCCAGTGTGTCTGTAGCAGAGTGGATCCCATCTGCTATCATGGCATAACTCAATCCAAATATACCTGCAAACAGCTTGAAAAATGTTAGTATCAGATTGAGTATCAGACCCAGCAAAGTACACGTTTTCGAATCGAGGAAGTCTATTTTCTTCATTTGCCTATCTGCTTAATGGGGATTTGTTTCAAAACAGATTACTTCGTTTTACCAACAAAACTCTCAAGACTGAATATCTGTTTAACCGTACTGGGAAATATCAGTATTAGTGCAGCAAGGAGGATGAATATATCAAGCATGACAGCCTGGTTAGCCGTAAGCGTAATCACGTCCCCAAAACAATCCCCACAATGCTCCTCTCCCTCTACCAATGCACTAATATTAGCAACCATGAAACTTACACTCATTAGGAATACAACTATCGCACTCGGCCTTCGAAGTATTCCCAGCAATAAATATACCCCCACAATCAGCTCAACCCAGGGCAATGTATTTCCATAAGTTGAAGCAAGAACATCGGGCAACAGGTCATACTCACGGACAATCTCTACGAATTTTGTATGAGTAAGAAGTTTGCTCACTGCAGAGAGTATGAATATTACTCCGACAGCTACTCGCAATCCCAAGTTTATATATGGATGGGATATTTTTGACATAATTCCTATCGAATCAATCCTCAGCATTTTCCACAATTTCATTGAGTCTGTCGTCAATCATCTTGGTCAAGTCTTCCAGTTTTCCTGGGTATTTCCTATACTCTTCCAAATCTACGAATAGGGATACTTCATTTACGTTGTTTGCCTCAGCCTCTTCTATCGCCTCCCCCACAGTTTTCATATACACCCTGTCATTTAACTCTTCAAAAAACCTGCCAATGTCAGGGATTTTAATATCTTGTGCAGCAATTTCCATCTCTCCGATATTCTCAGGTACATCCTCAGTTATTCGATCGTGCATTTCCCAAAACATATCCTGTGCCCCAGCCGCTTCTAATGCCTCAGCTATCGTCCATGAGAAATCATTATCATCATGATAAGGGTAATGATGATATACAAATCTCACCTGCCCAGGATACATTTCCAACGCCTGCAGAGCCAACTGCTCTTTCTCAACACAGGTACTTCAAGTGAAGTCTGCGAAAGAATGTAGCGTGACTTGAGCATCCGCATCACCTCGACTCCAGGCTTCGAAAGGGTCCAGTACTTGTTTTTCCTCGCTGGTCCATAACGCAAGACCTACACTCAACGTAGCTACTGTCACTATAATTACTGCGGCAATATACTTTTTTGTCCACATATCACTATTCTGTTTAACTACTGTTTTTCTAGATTCTTGGTTTGAGAGCTTTTATAGTAACACTGAGAACATTGACCGGTATGTCTTTTTCTCCTGCATTGAATTCCTGCTCCGCAACAATCGCAACATCAACAAATCCTGCTTCAGCTATTGCACTAACATATTCCTGTTTTATGAGTGCGCCGGCAATACAATCTGTCCAAGCATCAAGGTTATCTTCTCTGTTTACTTCGAGCGGTTCTTCAAGAACATTATCGCATATTACAATTTTTCCACCGGGCTTCAGTACCCTGAACATCTCTTTTAAAACCTTTGTTTTGTTTGGTGACAGATTGATTGTACAGTTGCTAATTATATGATCCACCGAGTTACTTTCGAACGAAATATCCTCTATCCCGCCCAGACGGAATTCAACATTTTTGTAACCATAGTGAGCTGCCGTTGTTCGTGCCTTGCTTACCATTTCCTCGGTGATGTCTATCCCTATTACCTTTCCTTTTGGTCCAACTTTCTGTGAGGCAAGGAACACATCCATGCCCCCACCGGAACCCACATCAATTACTAAATCGTCTGCTTTTGTCTCAGCCCACGCTATTGGATTACCGCACCCCAATCCCATCACTGATTCGTTGGGTATACTCTCTAACTCATCTCGTGAGTATCCCATCGCTTCGGTTTCAGCGAAAGCTCCCAATGCGCTCTTAGGTGCAAAACAGTAGGGATAAAATTGTTCACTCTGAACGGCTTTTTGGGCATATACTTCTTGTATGAATGTTTTTAGCTCTTCCTCGGTCATGTCGTGAGTGTCCTTATAAACCTCATTTTCACTCTATGGTTCCGCCCCCTACAACCGTATCCTCTTGATAGAACACTACTGCCTGTCCTGGGGTAATCGCCATTTGAGGTTCTTCAAAAGTTACAGTAACCTTTCCATCGCTCATGTGGGTTACAGTTGCCGGTGCTTCCTGATGATTATATCGAATCTTAGCATTTACTCTAATCGGATTATCAGTATTTTCGATGCTTATCCAGTTAACATCAATAGCGACAAGTTTGTTCCCGTAGGTTTCTTGCTTGGAACCAACTACGATGGCATTTGTTTCTACATCAATATCTATCACAAACAGAGGCTCATCTGCCGAGATTCCTATACCACGCCGCTGCCCGATCGTGTAATTGATTATACCATTGTGCTCACCCAGAACCTTGCCATTGCTATCCTTGATAACACCTGACTTCAAAAGGTGTGGCATCTGTCTGGAAACAAATCCACGGTAATCATCATCCGGCACGAAACATATTTCCTGACTATCCTTTTTCTCAGCCACAGGCAGCCCTAATTCAACAGCCATCTCACGTACTTTCTGTTTAGTGAGTCCGCCTAATGGCATTAACGTTCTTCCAAGTTGTTCCTGGTTCATAGAATAAAGCACGTACGATTGGTCTTTGTTTTCATCAACACCCTTTTTTAGTTTGAACCTTTCACCGTGTTCCTCAATTCTGGCATAATGTCCCGTAGCAATTAGATCGATGCCGAAATTTCGGACCCACTCCATGAATGCACTAAACTTCAGATGTTCATTGCACCTGATACATGGATTTGGGGTTCTACCACGACTGTACTCTGTATAAAAGTCAGTTACCACCTTATCCTTAAAAATCTGCTGCATATCTGCAACCTTATGTGGAATGCCCAGTATCGAACATACTTTCTGGGCATCAGCCAATCCTTGTACACCACAACAACCATCAAAAGGCATTGACGCCTCGTCAGTATACTCGCACTCCCAAAACCTCATCGTCACACCGACAACTTCGTACCCTTCATCTTTTAATAAAGCGGCAGTGACTGACGAATCTACACCTCCACTCATGGCAACTGCTATTTTTGACATATCCTCTATCTGTTCATCCGTTCATGTACTTTCAATGTGCATTTGTCCATAACCACGAGGAGTCCTGCGTTCCTGGCTCGGGCTGCGGCTTCCTCACTTATTATCCCTTCCTGCATCCAAACTGCTTTAGCCCCTATCTTGATGGCTTCATCAATAATTGGAGGAACATCTTCAGATCGGCGGAAAATGTCAACCAAATCCACTTTCAGGGGAATAGATATGAGATCAGGATAACTCTTTTCGCCCAGGATTTCGGTAGCCCTGGGATTTACCGGAATGATTTTGTATCCTTGCAGCTTAAGGTACTCGGCGACTTCGTGGCTTGGCCGATTCGTTTTTGGAGAAAGACCAACTACAGCAATGGTTTCACTTACACTCAAAATATCTTCTTCTATGCTCATATAGGTTCCCCCAACTATTGGTTAAACATTGCGCATACTTTTCACCTAGCCCAAACGATTGAATTACGTCTACATTTTAGCATACGAGCAAAATGTAGACGCGGTGGTGGACAATTGGAAAAAGAGAGGGATGGATATCAACGTCTGTGGTTCTCTATTTGACATACGGGACTGCTGGAACACTCTTCGCATTCAAGCTGGAACGTAGTGTGACTTATTCCAAACTCATTTCTCAAGGTTTCGTTTGCTGTATCTACAATCATAGGACAGTCACTCACCAAGCGATCCTCAATTAAAAGGTGAGCACTCATAGCATATACACCGGATGTTATGGTCCAGAGATGCATATCGTGGACATCCTTTACTCCCTGGATTCTTTTGATCTCATTGCTTATCCGTTTCACATCGAGGTGTTTGGGAACACTTTCTAACAAAATATGAACTGATTCCATAACCAGTCCCGATGCCCCTTTGAGGATCAACAGGCCAATCAATATACTGATAATCGGGTCCGCATAACTCCAGTCTGTAACCAGAATTACGATGCCGGAAATGATCACCCCCAGAGAAGAAAGGGCATCTCCCATCATATGCAGAAATGCCCCTTTTACATTCAGATTGTGACGGCTTACAGAGTGCAGTATCGAAATGCCAATTAGATTGGCTATCAAGCCAATTACTGCAACTCCCAACATCAATCCGCCCTCTACTTCCGGGGGATCGAGAAACCGCTGATACGCTTCGTAGAAAATATACACACATATCAGGAGAAGAATGGTTCCATTAGCCAGGGCAGCAAGTATCTCTGCCCGGAGGTAACCATACGTTTTGCTTTCATTCGCCGGTCTTTTTGCAAGCTGCAGGGCAACAAGGCTCAAGCCGAGTGCAAGGGTATCGGTGAACATATGGGCAGCATCACCCAACAAGGCCAAGCTATTGCTCAGAATTCCACCAATCACTTCGACCACAGTCATCAAGGCGGTGATAGAAAGGGCAATCAGCAGGCGTTTCTGGTTTGCCTTTATGGATGATTGGTGATCGTGTTCATGTTCACCCATACTCTGTTAGTTTTCCCCAATTATAAGTAAACTTATTAATCCGGCAACTAAATATACTGTAACCTACGAACCATATTTTGCTGCTGGAGTTCATATTTCCTCGCTAAGACGCAATGAACGCAAAGTTTATATTTTGAACTATCTTCTTTGCGATCTTCGCGACTTTGCGAGAGTCATTATTTATTGGTGATTATGTAAGTATGATTCTATGATTTACAGCGTAAATTCACTGTTTTTAGGATATCATGAGGGGAGTTAAAGGTTATCTAAAATTTGTTGCAGGGCGTCGAACTGCTCGTAATACGATTCTATCGGCACCTCTTTTCCGTCTGTTACGTCAACAGCCCATTTTTTTTGCGGTGAATTTATGGCGATACCGACAGGTTCTTTTGAGAAATACATCGTGAATCCCTCTTTAGTGTCCACGTGGTACAAACTCACTTTCTCCAACGGGATCACCGTAATTTCACCAACAGTAATCGGTGTACCAATACGATCTTCTTTCATTTCCGATACTCAAACACCATGTTTTTCGCTGCCCTAATTGTAACTGGAGATAGTACGAAAAGAGTGATTGGTTTGAATAGTCGGATGGGAACCAGCCTCATGTTTCCTTTGAAGGAACCTTCTAAGGCCAAATCCTCGAAGTCAGGCTGAACTCGAATTTTGATCGGAGAGCAGCGATTCGCAAATAACGCAGTAGGGGCAACAGCCCCATATAGCATGGCAGTATCGGCTGGATCGTCAAGGCCAAACTTGAGATCCAATATCAATTCCCGAATTTCAATAACTCTTCGGATATCCCTAATTAACTCGATGATCCTGCGAATGAATCCTCGAGTTTTCACCATAGCAAGGAGGGGTTTTATATGCCTCCCCGCTTGGAACTTACTTTTTTTCTTCTTCTTGGGTTTTGGTTCTTTTTTCCTACGTTTGAGATCTTTACCAACCAACCCAAACATCCACTCTACCCTTGCCTGAGACCTGAAGTTCTCTTCCTTCTTAAAACTGAACCTCAGATCAACTGGTATGGCTAACAAAAGGATAAAGAATAATATCAGGCTGAAGACAGTGGCAAGAATCCACAAATCGTACTATTCTCCCTTCTTTTCAAATCGCTTCTCAGCCACTTTTCCCACTACATCTCCTACCTTTTCAACAATTGTAGCAGCCCTACCCTTGATTGACTCAACCTTGACCCCATCCTGATTCACTATTATCACAGCTACCGGTTTAATTCCACCCACTCCTCCAGTTCCTTCTCCAATTCCTTCGCCGGTACCTTCACCACCTCTACCTTTGTCCCCTTTACCAGTACCACCACCTTTCCCGGTACCTCCGATAGCACCAAAGGCAAAGCCGATACTCATCATGGGAATAATAGTGTTTCCCTCAACAGTTATTGGGTCAGATATAACGGACTTTGTACTCAGCAGTTTCTCGATTTCCCCCATTGAAGTTGCAACCAGTTTATCAATATCTTCCATGATGCCCTCCTTGTTTTTTATGATTCTTTACCAGAATTCCGATCGATTAATTTAGATTAAAACGTATGGTGATTTATGGTATACACCTGAATTACCGCTTTGTCAACCGTACGCATTGTTTCCGTAAATATCCGACAGTCCATAATAAAATATGGACATGACGAATACGGCATTGCTAGTTATGAGTTGGGAGTTATATGGACAGGGGATGAACAAGTCTCAAATCGCCCGGCAGCTGGGGAAACATCGTGAAACAATTGGCATTGGGGTCAATAATATTGAAACATATGGTCTGTTAAATTTCCTGGACCGGTATGAACAGGCCAAGAAAGGGGAACGGAAAAAGAGGCAAGTAGACCCGGTGATTAAGCGATTGGTTTGGCATATCCGAGAGAGGGAATATGAGTGCTGTGGCCAGAAAATCCAATACTTCCTGAACCTTGAACACGGGATTCATCTATCAGTGCCTAAGATATATGAGATACTTGCCGAGAAGTATGTCATTCGCTCCAAATGGAAGAAAAACAAGTCGAGAGGTGATATGCTCAAAGCAGAACGGCCCAGAGAGGTAATCCAGATGGATGCCGTAGACTTTGGCGATCTTTATGCCTTTACCGCAATTGATACATTCACCAGGGAGGCTGATGTCTTTATGGCACCAAATCTAACTGCCAGCTTTGGGTATCAGTTTCTTTCGCGAAGTATGAAGCGGCGATTGGGGGGCCATGTTCACCTTCTGCAAACGGATGGCGGCCCGGAATTCAAAGCGGAATTCAAGAAGAACTTACATCTTTTCTGCGACCGCTATCGCGTTTCCAAACCTTATCGGAAGAACGAACAATCTTACATTGAGAGCTTTAACCGAACATTGCGGAAAGAATGTCTGGGGTGGTGGAAATACAATGCGAATGAACTATCCGAATGCACGGATCTGGTAGAATCTTTCCTCATGAGATATCATTACCACCGGCATCATATGAGCCTGATGATGAGGCCACCTTTACTCAATTTCAATGGAGGTTGACTGTCGGATTTCTACGGAGAATTATGCGCCGTATTTAATGTATAATATTTGCGGATTATTATGTAAGGTAAAGTCTTGAAAAGAATGCTTCGGAGTGATACAAAAGAATCAGCACATGAAACAGCTTAAATTTCCTCTGGAATCTATAGATTGCCGCTACTATCATGCATGTGGTGCTCCCATGTGCCCTAAGGATGTTAATTTCGGAAGATACCTCTGGTTTCCATCTGAGCCTGTTTGTCGATTGAAGATGGTTCCTGATTGGGTACGTAAACAGCGAAAAATCGCCAAACTTTCAAATATCGATACCAACAAGTACTTCACACTCCGGATGCTCAATTCAATTGAAAAGGTAGCACGCGGCACAGAAGGGATTGACCCTGAGTATTTGGGGGGGGAGAAACTGTGGCTTTCCAGGCACTCGCGTAGAAAAGCTAAGTGTGAAGCTACCCCACCCGAAACAGGTACGGATTCAGAGATAATACTTGAAATTGATGAAGGAACTTATTCTATGTTCTTTTAGCAACCTAGGCTTCGAATGTACGGGTATTTGAATTCCATTACGATTATACAAAAACCTTGAATCTTATGATAAGATTACATTGACGACGATGAGGTATTCTGCTGGCTTAGATGTGGGGTCTGTTAATTCAAAACTGGTCCTCATCGATTCTGATTCCAATACTGTCTACTTTGACACCGAAAGAGTAACGGTTGGTCCCAAAGCTGCCGTTATCACCCTTCTATCCAGGTTATCCAGCCAATTCAACCTCGATGATATTGCTACTGCCGGGGTATCCGGTTCCGGCAAAGGGGTAATTCCAAAAGAATTAAATTGGGCTGTTTATAGTAATCCCCTGGCTATTATTTCCGGTCTTTTAAGTTCACATTCTGATGTTAAAACTATCGTCCAGATCGGTGGGCAAAGTTCGCTCGTTATCGAACTGGAAGATGGGCTTAAGAAGCCCTGGAGAGTAACCTCTAATCCTCTCTGCGCGGCTGGAACCGGCAGATTCCTGGAACAACAGGCATACAGACTTGGAATAAGCCTGGAAGACTTCGCACTGCTTGCGCTGAATGCAGAGGGAAATGCCCCAAGAATAGCTGCCAGATGCAGCGTTTTTGCTAAAAGTGACTTAATACACCTGCAGCAGAAGGGCGTTCCTGTGGAATCCATACTTCAAGCTCTATCAGATAGCGTTGCCCGAATGGTTGCGTCTTTCAAGAAAGGGACTTTTGCTGAGCCGGTGTATTTTATCGGTGGAGTTGCTGCAAATGCCGCTGTTTTCAAATCATTGAACCAGGTTCTCTCAAACAGAAATGATCACCAGACAGAAGTAGTTATACCTGAAAACTATCACTATACAGAATGTATTGGATCTGCATTATTAGCACAGGAATCCGGGGTGGAATCAAAAGTAATTGTACTGGAAGGTGATGACACAAAACAGCGCTATTTTATCATGCCTCAACTCGAAAAGATCACGCAGGACAATAGATGGATGCCGCCTGTGATAGACAAACCCTTCAAGGGATATTTGGGAATCGATGTTGGATCCACCAGTACGAAAGGTAGTGTTCTAGACGAAACTGGTAAGACTGTTTTAGCCAAGAACTATCTCATGACAGCCGGGCGTCCCCTTGAGGCGGTCAAGCAGGTTTTACGAAACCTCCTGACTTCTGTTGGTGACTATGCCGATATCCGGGGAGTTGGAGTGACCGGATCAGGCCGGTATCTGGTTGGCAGTTTCATTGGTGGCGATCTTATTAAAAATGAAATCACCGCACAAACCAGGGCAGCAGAGGACCTTGCTCCGAATGCCGACATTATCGAGATAGGCGGTCAGGACTCTAAACTGGTAATCAAACGAAACGGCGTAGTCGTTGACTACCAGATGAACAAGGCATGCGCTGCTGGAACCGGGAGCTTCATCGACGAGTTGGCAGAGATGTTACATGTTTCAGTCAAGGACGGACAATTCGCCAACCTGGCGTTTGAAGCCCCACATATCATTGATCTTGGTTCCAGATGTGCTGCATTCATGGGACAAGCTGTTGCTTCTGCTCAACAAGAAGGGGTGTTAATTGAAACCATAACCGCCAGCCTTTCCAGCTCCATTGCCCGTAATTATCTCTCCAAAGTTGTTGAGATGAGAAGATTGGGTGATGAGATCATTCTCACGGGTGCGGTTTTCTACAATGAAGCTGTGGTTTCCGCTTTTCAACAGCAACTTGAGGGTAAGAAACTTATCGTTCCGGAACATAAGGAAGTGACCGGAGCGATAGGAGCAGCATTGCTGGCCAAAGAAGAAATGCCGGAAGGTGATTCAAAATTCAAGGGATTCCGCAGACTCGTTGATGAGGAGTATGCTCTCAGGACTTTCACCTGTAATCGATGTGAAAACAACTGCACCATCAGTCGGCTTGAAATGGAGGGAGATCCTCCTACTTTTTATGGCAGCCGTTGTGATCTTTACGATAGTACTGTCAGTCATGAAAAGCAAGAAACTGCTTTTGATGAACGAGAACGGTTACTTTTTAAAAACTATGAAGAAAACTCCCGAACCGGTCCAACTGTTGGCGTCCCCAGAGCACTCTTAACATACGATTTTGCACCTTTGTTCATAGGGTTTTTAAACGCACTTGGAATGAACACCCTGTTTTCCCGCAAGACCAATCGGCAAATTATTGAACATTCTTCAGAATTAAGTTATACAGATAGCTGTTTCCCCATCAAACTGCTACATGGTCATACAGCCAGCCTTAAAAATGCCGATTACATTCTGTTCCCAAGTGCACTTCGTTTAGGACAAAAGGAAGGCGATGAGAACCAGAAATATGCCTGCCCACTTGTTCAGGCCTCACCGTTCCTTGTTCGTGAAGCTCTGAAGCTCCAAGGCAAAATGCTGACTCCGTTTATCGATTTTAGTATGGGTGATAAAGAAGTCATTGAGAACTTCACGAAAGTAGCCAGGCAGTTGGGATTCAACAGATGGCGAGGCAAGGCAGCGGCACAATTGGGACTCAAAGCTCAAAGAAGGTTTGAAAAGGCGCGCGAACGTCGCGGTCGACAACTCCTGAAACAAATCCGCGATAATGGCCAGATTGGTGTAGTTATCCTAGCTCGCTCCTACATGTCACAGGATTCGGGAGCTAATCTGGGAATTGCGGAACAGTTGGCTCGACTAGGAGTAGTCCCTATTCCTCTTGACTTCCTTCCTATCTCCTCAGTGGATATCAGTCAGTATTCTGATCGACCCTATTGGATGTATGAAAGTAAACTCATCGCCGGCGCGCATATCGTTGCAAATGATCCACATCTATATGGACTTATTCTCACCAATTTCGGGTGCGGCCCCAATTCGTTTATACTTAACATCGTAGAAGATATTATCGGTAGTAAACCTCTGGGTCAACTTGAGATAGACGAGCATGCTGCCGAAGCTGGAATTGTTACGCGGCTTGAAGCTTTTGTTGATACGATAAGAGGTTTCGATCGATCCGGCAAGGTACGGCCGATTAGCAAGAACATTTACCGCTCCGCTGCAACTTTAGATAACTCCAAAGGAATCCTTCTTCTACCCAGAATGTGTCCTCATGTCGAGGTCCTTGCTGCTGCGATGCAGGCTTTTGGTGTCGAAGCAATAGCACTCCCTGAACCAAATGAAAAGAACATTCTTTACAGCAACAAAGTGACTTCAGGTAAAGAGTGTCTGCCCTACCGGGTTACACTGGGAGGCTTTTTGAGACTTTACTATGAGGACAGCCATGGAATCGACTTAAACAAGGTTGAAGGATTCATGGCCGGGGCATTCGGACCGTGTCGATTGGGGAAATATGCTCTTGAACAAGGCGTTATTCTTCGAGAACTAGGATTTGAACTTCCCATCCGCACCAGCGTATCCAATAATGCCTACCGCGACTGGGGTTTGGGAGCAGCTTTTGAGCGATTGGCCTGGAAAGGGATTGTAGCTTACGACTACATACAAAAGCTGCAGTGGCGTTGCCGTCCATACGAGAAAGAAGTTGGTTCCACAGATGCCTTATTCGACGAATTGATAGATAGAATAGCTGATCGCATACGCACTAAGCAACCTTTTACTGATATTATCAGAGAGGCAGTGCCGAGGTTCAATTCTCTTATGGATCCCAGCATGCCACGAAAACCTCTAGTGGGAATAAATGGCGAAATTTTCCTCCGCTCCAACAGTTTTAGCAACAGCAACTTAGTGAAAACCTGCGAAGATGCCGGGCTTGAGGTTGTTGTTTCACCGTTCGGGGAGTGGATGAAATATCTGGCTTTAAGGAACATCGAGGATGGTATTAAACATAGACAGGTTATGAAAGTCATTCGTGGTTATCTTAAGCGCAAAGTCCAGAACCATGATGAACACTCGGTTGTTTCCCAATTTGAGCCACTTATCGATATCGAAGAGCCAACCATCGAACAACTCCTCGACTTTACCAAATCTCACCTCTCGCCCAGGTGCGGCAGTGAGGCTGTGCTAAGTATCGGTACCGGGATCGAGTGGATGGACAATCCCAGGTTTGCAGGCGTCATATCTGTGATGCCTCATGGATGCATGCCCGGTGGCATTGTAGCAGCTATGTCAGAAAGCCTGGCCGAAGACTACGGAAAACCATGGATATCTCTTACCTATGATGGTTCACTGGAAAGCAACAACCTGGTGAAGATATACAACTTTGCTGAGGTACTGCGCTTTACCGGGAATCATGATTAGGGCATAGTTTTTTTCACCTTCCTGCCCCTTTCTTTCATATCGCTTGACGAACTGTCGTTCTTGTATTACACTAAATATACTGACCGACCGGTCGTTCTAGGTAAATTATGGCAAGAAATATCAAGCGAAGAAACATCCCCACAGTACGTCAGGAAGAAATCCTGAACGCTGCCGCTGAGCTGTTCGCAGATAAAGGATATCACGGTGTTAGTGTTGACTCCATTGCTAAAAAGGCCGAAATCAGCAAAGGCAACTTGTACTGGCACTTCAAATCCAAGCAGGAGATATTCCATCAACTTTTCGAGTATCTTGCCGGACCACTTTTCGAACCGCTTATGCAAGTTATGGAGGATGATTTGCCACCTCATGACAAACTGCGGGCCCTATCACGTGCCTGTTTCGATACCGCTGAATCCAATCCGGAAGTCATCCGATTCGGGTGGCAGATCGCGGCTCAACCGGAGTTGAAAGAGATGTTCACCTCCGAATATACAGAGTGGATGAAGCCATTCATTGATCGGGTGGCTCCTATTTTTGCAGCGGCCGGGGAGAAAAACCCCGAGGACATTGCCAAGTTCTTCGGACTGACGCTTGATGCCTTTATGGGAATGGCCGTTATGATGCCGGAGATGTTTGATAAAGAAGCAACACTGGCCATTCTTGACGAGAGATTTATACAGTATGGGAGAAGAGAAAATGACTAAAAACGATGTCCTTTTAAAACTCGAAAATGTTTCACGCATTTATAAAATGGGACAGATAAATGTGAAAGCGCTCGATAATGTCTCCCTTGAAATCATGAAGGGCGAGTTTATCGTCATTCTGGGACCCAGCGGCTCCGGTAAAACTACCTTGTTGAATTTGATAGGCGGGATGGATTCCCCCACTTCCGGGAAAATCATGTCAGACGGCATCGAAACAACAGCACTTGATGAAAAAGGTCTCACTCGCTATCGTCGTGACCATATTGGTTTTGTCTTCCAATTCTTTAATCTCATCCCATCTTTGACGGCCAGAGAGAATATCGAATTCGCCGCTGAGCTCGTTAAAGACTCAAGAAATGTTCTCGAGACTTTGCAGATAGTTGGGCTTGGGGATAGAGGAGGTCACTTTCCCAGTGAGCTCTCCGGGGGCGAACAACAGAGAGTAGCTATTGCCCGGGCTATCGTGAAGGACCCTCCGCTGCTCCTGTGCGACGAGCCTACTGGAGATCTTGATTTCGATACTGGCAAACACATCCTTTCAGCCATGCGCAAAATAAATCAGGAAGGTAACAAAACCATTTTACTCGTAACTCACAATACCGCCATCGGCGATATGGCTGATCGTGTTGTCCGCATGCGCAGTGGTGAGATAGTCGAGATAACTGAAAACACCTCCCCAATTGACCCCGAGGACTTGAGGTGGTAAGCGATGAAAATGAATAAGCTTGAGCGTAAGCTCATTCGGGATCTCTGGTCCTCAAAGGGATTGTTCATCGCCGTAACTATCATCATCTTCCTGGCAGTGGCATTCTTCGGGGCCATGTTTATGGCCTACCAGAATCTGAACGATTCATACGATTACTCCTACGAGAAACTCCGTTTTGCCGATTTCACTGTTAAGGTATCTCAGGATGCATTGGAAGCTATAGATGAACTTGAGAAAATTGAAGGAGTCGAGACCGTCACTGGCAGGATGAATGCAGAAGATATTGCGCTCACCCTCCCTGACACCCAAACAAAAAAAGTGTCTGCTCGTGTGATATCCTTGCCATCTTCCGATACGGCTCGCGCGGATGTGGTTAACGATGTTCTCGTGGAAGAGGGGAATTACTTCCTAAATAATGAAGGCCTCTCGCTACTCGTAGAGAAGAACTTTGCCGATCATCATGAATTGAAACCCGGACAGATGGTCCACCTCACCTTGGAGGAAGAGGATATCGGATTCGGGATCGCCGGGATTGTCGCCAGTCCGGAATACATTTTCCCTGCAGAGAGTCGCCAGAATTTCATGCCCTCTTCCGAAGTATGGGGAGTTGTTTTTGTTCCTGAAGATATAATCACCCTTCTAAAGCGACCGGTCAATGAGTTCTGTTTTCTCATTAAAGATGGTGCAGACTATGATAGCATCATCACCGAAGTCGAAACCATTCTGGACCAATATCAAGTGATGGACATTGTTCCCAGGGAGGACCAGCCCAGTTATACCGGTCTGGAAATGGATCTGGAACAATTTGCAACTCTGGCCGAACTTTTCCCGCTCCTGTTCATCATCGTGGGGGCAATGGCAACGTACATCCTTCTCACACGAATCGTTTATAACCAACGACCACAAATTGGCCTGATGCGAGCCACGGGTTATTCCCGAAGGCAAGTCATGGTTCACTATCTCGGTTTCGCACTGTTTATCGGACTCGTCGGGTCCATTGCCGGAATCATAGTCGGCCATTTCCTTTCCGAAGGTATTACACACTTCTATGCAAGCATGATCAACCTGCCATACACCACTATGGAAATTCAGTGGATTTCCATTGGAGGAGGAATTATACTGGGTCTCCTGCCATGCATAATCTCCGGCATCATTCCGGCATTTACAGCTTCACGAATACTACCGGCTGAGGCGATGCGAACACCAACCCCATCAGCCGGAAGAAAGTTATTGATCGAAAAGATGTTCCCCTTTCTGACCCGACTCTCTTCCGTATGGAAGATCCCCTTGCGCAACATCTTCCGAAATCGACGCCGCAGTATTTACACAGCTATTGGAGTAACCTTTGGAGTTAGCCTCATTCTGGTTTCAGCCATCATGATCGATTCCATGGTAGATTTGATTGATTTTCAGTTCAACAAAATACAGCGATACGACGCGCGGGTCCAGTTCTCAGAAGAACAACCTGCAAGCCTAGTTGATGAATTCGCCGGATGGGATGGAGTTGAGAAGGCTGAACCTCTTCTGGAAATTCCGGTTCGACTCGAAAACGGAGAGAAGAGCTATAGTACACTACTGGTAGCACTTCCCTCCGACACCGAATTGAGGGGGATATACTCTCCCTCTCGTGAACGGATAGCTGTTAGTAACGAAGGGATCATGCTGACTGAAGCCCTAAGCGATACACTCGATGTTGACAAAGGAGACACTCTGACACTCTGGGGTTCAGAACAACTTGAGGTTGTAGGATTTGTAAAAGATCCTATGGGCAGCTTCGGATACGTTAGTCTGGAACTCGCACAATCGATGGCAGGAATGGATGTTATAAGCGGAATGCTGCTTGAAGTTAACCCTGAATATGAAGATATTATAAGAGACAAAGCCTACAAGGCAGGGGCAGCATCAGTAGAACTCTCTTCCGAAACTAAAGAAAGTGTAGACAAGATGATGGAAAGCGGCATGGTCATGCTTTATATCATGCTTCTCTTCGGTGCTACCCTGGCGCTGGCCATCGTCTTCACCACGGTTACAGTCAACATTCTGGAGCGCCGACGCGAGATAGCTACGATGCGCACCTTGGGTGAGAGCAAAGGCAGGATCGTGGCCATGATCACTATCGAAAACTTGCTCCTGGGCATGGTAGCACTGATCCCCGGAATCGTTCTGGGATATGTGCTCGCGTGGTATTTCTTCAGCCTTTTTCAGGGTGATATGTTCTCCATGGACCTGGTTGTTTTCCCACGCACATATGTGATGACGATAGGCATTGTCGTACTGATCATGCTAATATCGCAAGTACCCGGTATTCGCAGTATTAATCGACTGAACCTGGCACAAGTGACCAAGGAGCAGGCCAGCTAGAAATTACGCAATGTTCACTCATCGAGCGTGGTGAAACTAAACCTATAGCTCTGACCCAGCGGCCTGCTATGTGACGAAGTAGACTGACCACCTATCTCGAATGTATATGTCGTGTTCGGAACCAACTGCTCTTGGGGTTCAATTTCCAAAACAAAGTCTGCTTCATACCATTTAGTCTTGTACTCTATATCTGGTGTAACTGAAAGTGCATCCTCCACAGAATCCGGGTCCATTGATCGATTGAAGAATACCTGAATAGGATAACCCGAAGGAATGCCGACTTGGCCATCGGTCGGCATGGTACTGAGAATATGAGGTCCTCCATGTATTCCAGTAAAGAAAATAAAAGTATAGTCTTCTCCCAACGGTATCGAATTGATTGATATCGCCTCAGCGCCTATAGTCACCTTATAGTTTGTATCGAAATCAAGCGATTCTAATGGCTGCAGCACAGCCACGGTATTCCCACTTTGCCAGCGAATGTCATAATCGATCCTTGGTGAAATGCTTATCGCCGATTCAACCGATTCCGCAATCATCTCCTGATCAAAAACCACCCTTATCGTTCCACCAATTGGGGCATCTGTTTGTTCATCAACAGGGACAATGTTCGATATCTGAGGAGGGGTACCAGAACTTTTGGTGGTGAATGAAAAGGTGTGAGTTGAATCAGGCGCAACTGACTGCACGGAAACAGCCCTAAGGCCAATATCAATTGTGTATGCAGTACTCGGTTCTAGAGCATTCGCAGATTTCAATAAGGCAATAAGATGCCCATCGGCTTGTTCCCAACCGGGTATTATCCAGTTGGCAGCGATCCAAGTCGCATCGAATTCGATATTTGGAGATATTGTAATGGCAGACTCTACCGCTTGTGGTGCCATTGCTTGATCAAAAGTTATCATTATTGCACTTGTTACAGGGACATCGATTTCACCATCATTTGGCAACGTTGCTACCACACTTGGAGCCAACCCGACCGCTGCGGCTATTGTTATACGCAATCGATCTTTCACATATTCTTTGATTATATCGGGACAAAGCTCATCGTAAATGTCCTTCTGCATTACACTAACAAGCGAATATAGTTTATTCGGGAAAGTGGTAGACGTTTTGCTACCAATACCATTTACTAGGTCTGTCATGTGTTCACCGACTTTGACCGGTAACTGCTGTTCAAGGTAATCATTTGTCAGTGGAGTAGCATGCGCTTGGTATTCACTTGTAGCTTTGATTGTTAGTATTTCCGCGATGTCTTCAATAAAGCCTGAAATATCTGGATTCAAGTCATCAATTTTGTTAGTAATCCATTTATTGAATTTTATAGTTATTTGCCCGTCCGTATACACATGAGTCTGCGGAGTCACGAGTTTATCATAGATTTCAGTTACTTGAATTAACTCGATGCCTATAAACTCTACAAGAGAATCGGATGAGCTATTGGTGTCAATACCGTCCACGGTATTCCTTACCCACTCATTGAACATGTCAGGCATTTGTCCATCAATATATCGGCGCGTTACCGACATTGCAAGATCATCGTATATATCAGTTGACTGGAATAGCTCTATATCATAAAACTGACTAAGCGAATTGGAATTATCCGGGTCTATTTCTTTAAGCTGGTTCCTGATCCATTGGTTATACTTGTTATTCAAAGCATCTTTTTCGTAGATCCGAGTCTCTTCATTTATCAACCGTCCATATTCGCGAGTGTCCTGCACTGCATGGTTGTTCAAAAAATCCCCCAGTGAATTTGGACTTGTCACATATATATTATCGACCCGAATCATGATCCACTGATTGAACTTGGTCTTAAGTGATTCCTCCAATTCGTAGACTTCCTCGCTGGTGAGCATGTCCTCCCTTTTAGCAGTGTCTATTTTATGCAGTATCCCATAAATATCGGCGAGTGATGCTGGCAGGATTGGGTTTGTATCAGCAATCAATTGAGCAAGCACTTCATAAGTCGATAGCACTGGTATCACAGTAGGCATTGGCGTTGGGGTGGATTCGATGGTAGGAGTCGGTAACGGTGCTGGTGTAGGCGTTGATTCTGGTGTTGACAAAGGTTCTGGTGAATATGTAGGTGTCGATGAGAGTGTAACTGTGATGGTTTGCGTCGGTGTGGCTGATGGGGTGGGTGACCCAACAACTTCTGGTGCATTTTCACTCGGTGTTGGTGTACTATCATCCTCCATACATCCCGAGAACAATACCAACGCAAGCGCTGTAAGAATAATAACCGTCAGTAGATTGTTTTGTTTAAACATAATAACTCCTGAATAAGACAAACTGTCTTAATGATAAAGGCGATACCACAGTAGTGTCAATCTCGGCAGTAAAATGGGTTATTACAGTGTCTATATTGAAGCTGTCTTCCTCCAAGTTACCTCTTTGACTGCAATTTGTGCTTGCGGCCGGATATGTAGGGTAGTCCTGTAGATAATTGAGGGCTGGCCATCTTCAATATATTCAAAGTTCATTGTAGTCTCATGATATACTGTGGGGTTCGGTACGCCTTAATTATATTAAACATGTACGAATTTTACAGAATAATTCACATGAGCATGATCTCGCATGGTTCATGTAGAACCCGAGAAGGTCACTAAGGGACCATGCTCGGAATAAATCTTAATGCATTGAAGTTACCAAAACACTAACACTGTTATGAAAAAGCGAACTCTATTTAAAAGCCTGGAAGCCAAGATAACTTGGCAGATGATGCTCATCAGTCTGCTGCCAATAATCATTATTGGCTCATTTGCTTATTACACCGCAGATCAGTCGGTTCAAGCTACAAAAAAGAGTCTTCAAGATAGCCGCTCGACTCTGGAAAAGAATGTAGTCAGTACTAATATTGTGTCAACCGCTCAAAGGGCCATTGCGGATATTGATCAACGTATGCTTGATCTCATTGAACAGTCAGTTGCATTGACCTCGTATCCAGGGATATTACAGGCGGCCGTATACTATCGATTACAATCTGAAACGCTGGGTCTCCATGAGATGTCGAAGGAACAAGCCGAGATCACGGTGGCAGAGAACGCTTATCTATATTCACATTCAATATTGGATGATTACCTGAACAAGCAACTAGCGTTTGAGGAACATACTAAACAGATTCTTGTTACGGATTCTCATGGGTTGAGGGCAGTATCTACAGGGATTAGCTCAGATTTTGTCCTGTCGGATGAACTTTGGTGGAAAACAGCCTGGCAAGAAGGTTTTTACACTGGCATTTCCAAGTATGTCGATTCGTCAGAATTCTGGGGGGTAGACATCGCTGTTCGCATTAAAGATCCGAAAACCGGTGAATTTGTCGGTGTCTTTAAAACTGTTCTTGACATTGCGGCAATACAGGAACTGGCAGAAAATAATACAAATTTCATTGAAGCAGGAAATATATCAGTATTCACTTCTGACGAACTTCTTTTAGCTGAAACCTCAAGCCTTCACCAAGCTGAACGCATCATGACCCCTGATATTGAATTAAGTGCTTCGACAGAAACAGCTGTGAACCTTGCCATCCATTCTGATGGTGCCAGTGGATACAACTTGGCCAATGAAACTGTAGCCGGGTTTGCTCGATCGGCACAAGCTGGTTATTACGAATCAATAAATGGTTTCGATGGGTTTGGATGGGGAGTGGTTGTGGAACAGCCACAAGAGATTGCATTTGCTTCACTGAACAGCTTTGGCGCTTTGAAAGATGACCTTAATAACTCCAGAAGAGAGCTCAGTATCGCTATCATCGGGATAGCAGTTGCTATGACACTGGTAGTATTGTTTATCGCAATTAGGCAAAGCCGTAAAATAACCGGCCCTATCTCCCGTCTGAGATATGCTGCAGAGAGAATTCGTATGGGAGACGACGAGGTAGAAATAGCTATTGAAGCCGATGATGAGATTGGTGATCTGGCTGTTGCATTTGGTCGCATGTTCCTTGAACGTAGACAGGCAATGGAGGTTCTTAAGGACAATGAAGAGCGGTTTAGAACCATTTTCGAACATTCCAATGATCACATTATATACATTGACAAATCCGGCATCATTGTGGACACAAATTCAAAAGTAGAGGAACTTTACGGCTATACACCTGAAGAAGTAATCGGAAAGAATTTCACAGATATAGACAATATCGTATCCCAATATTTGCCAAAAATCACAACTTATTTTGATGGAATGATTGAGGGGAACAAACCTGATGGTTTGACTGAGGTGGAGATTATACACAAAGATGGTAGAGTGATCATTGCTGAAGCTAACGTAAGCGCGGTACGAATCGATGGTGAAGTAGAAGGCATGCTGGCCATTGTCAGGAATGTGACTGACCGAAAACGTACAGAAGAGGCATTGCAGGAAAATGAGATGAAATTCAGGACGATCTTTGAACATGCCAATGATCAAATCATCTACCTTGATGAAGCAGGCATAATCATTGATGTAAATAACAGGATAAAGGATATCTGGGGTTATGAAAGGGAAGAGGTGATAGGGAAGCATTTTATGGATTTCTCATTTGTTTTACCAGAAAGCATGAATGTAATAGCTGAGAAATTTACACAGGCATTGACTGAGAATCAAAC
>JABMQN010000144.1 GCA_013203045.1 Chloroflexota bacterium | reverse complement strand
GTCCACTTTCACTGGACGGTCCAAACTACGGTCCGAATTACGATAAATTCGCCAGAAAAGTGAAGGATGCCCTTGACCCGCAGCACAACTGCAATCCGCCCGGAATTCTAGATGTGATCGACGAGGTGGTGGAAAAGGCCCCGTGGCTGAAGAAGAAGAAGGACTGGGCGTAGGGGCAGACCTGCGTGTCTGCCCGATATGCCTGCCAGGGCAATCACATTGGATTGCCCCTACGGTATTAATGCGAACAAAAGGAGGAAAACTCCCATGACAGAACCGTTTAAAAGAGTAGATTATGAGGAGATCGCACCCCGGCTGGGTTCCAGCTGCATGCCCGAAGATCTCCCTTACTTCACCGACGATGAAAATGCCTTTCGAATGGAAGTGCGTGATTTCGCCATCAAGGAAATCCTGCCATACGTCGATCAGATTGATGAGAACCAAGATAAGAAACTGACCACCCAGATCGGTAAGAAAGCAGCCGCAGCCGGGTATTCCAACCAGATGATCCCTAAAGAATGGGGGGGCGGCGGGCGCGACTGCACCGCCGAACTCATCGTGATGGAAGAGATGGCGGCCCCCGGATGGGTGGCCCCGGCTCACTTGGTTCCCACCTGCACTTTTCTGGCCATGCCAATCTATTCGCACGGCACGGAGGAACAGAAGAAAAACGTGATGATGGGACTGCTCAAGGGTGAGTATGTCGGCGGCATGGGTATGACCGAACCGGCTGCCGGTTCGAACGTGGCCGGAACCGAGACCACTGCCGTCAGAGACGGTGACGACTGGGTTCTCAATGGTGAAAAACGATTTATCGGCAACGGCAGCCAGGCTGATTATCTTCTAATGTACGCTCTGAGCGATCCTGAAGCTAAGACTAGCAAAAAACTGACATCATTCATACTTGATACCAAAACACCTGGATTCGAAGTAGTCAAAGACTATCCGCTCATGGGAATGGGTGGAATGGCCCTTTCATGGCTTAAAATGACTGATGTTCGCATACCCGATTCCATGCGCTTAGGTGAACCCGGGCAGGGATTTGAAGTTGCTATGAATGAACTGGATCCCGAGCGTGCTGCAGCCGGCGGGCTCTTCATCGGCCCAATGAGAACCGCCTATGAGATCGCCGCCAAATATGCTACTCAAAGAATCCAGTTTGGCACTCCTATCGGTAATCATCAGGCTATCGGGTTCCGATTATCAGACATGTTCATCAAATTAGAAACATCACGACTATTGGCCTGGCGATGTGCAAGAACCGTTGACATGCACAAACCGGCGACTAAGGAATCATCGGCTCTTAAACTGTATACCAGCGAGTGTTGTGTAGATGTCCTGGGCGAAGCACTTCAAATTGTCGGCGGGATTGCTTACACCAAGGATTATCCCATCGAGCGGCTCATCCGGGATGCAAGGGTTTACACACTATTCGGCGGCACTAGCGAGATGCAGCGAATGATCATTTCGCGTTCCATTTTGGGCCAAGCCGCTAAGTGGATGAAGTAATAAAGTTGTCAGTTATCGGTTATCAGTGATCAGTATCAATCAGGCAACCGACAGCCAAAAACTGAAAACTGGCAACCGTACACAATAAGGAGGAAAAAATGTCAGATGTACCATGTAAGGAAGTAGGCGCGATCGATGTGATGCAATATCCGTTCACGCCGGATCAGATCGCGAGGTTCTATGGTTCGTACGAGATGGACCTCATGATCAACTCTCTCCTCAAACACGTACCAAAGGAAGGTTACACGCAGGGAGATTGCTCGGTAGAGGAATTCATCAAGCGAATGGATGAACAGGGCGTAGCCAAGGTTTTCGTCTGTGCCTGTAAATTCTATTCCTACACCCGCCATGAGCCGGGCCTGATGTGGACTAATGAAGAAGTCTACGACATTATCAAAGGCCATCAGGACAGGCTGGTTGGAATTGCGGGATATGATCCCTTCAACATCGCCAAAAGCCTGGAAGAGCTGGATATAGCAGTGAAGGAGTGGGGATTCAAGGGTGTCTATGGACACTTCATGACCTTCGGCATAGCGCCGAATGACAAAAGAATGTATCCCCTCTTCGCCAAAGCCGGTGAGCTTGGAGTGCCTGTCGCCATGCAGCTCGGGCACGGTATGGAACTCTATCCCAACGAATGCGGTCGACCCATCTATCTTGATGAAGTAGCTTTGGACTTCCCCGAAACCAACTTCGTAGGTTCACACACAGGATGGCCCTGGACCGAAGAGATGGAAGCTATGGCCTGGAAACATCCCAATGTTTACGTGGATATCGCCGGTCATAATCCGCAATACCTCGCACCTAATATTGTGAATTTCATGAACACCCGAGGTCGGGACAAGACCTTGTTCGGTTCCAATGGATGGCCATGGAAAACGCTCTTTGGCCAGCTTGATAACATGGGACTCAAAGACAAGAGCATTCAAAAGCTCTTGAGAGACAACGCTGTTAAGCTATACAAGCTTTAAAAGCTAAGGCTAATTTTCTTTCAGATAAGCTCATATAGTTTGACCGGACTATACATGCTGCACGGAATGTGCTAGTCTGATGTCACGAGGAGGCAGTATGACTGCATTAGTCATAACCGCGGTGGTCTTGGCCGCAATAGGATTCGCTATCTCTATTATGGCAGAGAACCTTGTGACCTCGATGGTTTCGTTGGCTATTTGGGTGACCCTAATGACTGTCGGGTTCATCCTCTCCGACGATCTGGTTGCATCATTGGTCTGGTTGGCCTTCGCTGTCATAGGATTAATCGGTGGCTGGGCAATTATTGATGAACGCCAGGTGAAAAGTAAGCATTAAAGAAGCTTTACTTAACAACCTTAAAAAATTACCTGCTAGCCGCGGTCTTACGTTGTAAGGCCGCGGTCTTTCTATTAATACACACACCACTTTTGCTTCCACGGAAGGATCGTGGTGGCCCTCTGTAGGGGTTTAAAATTTTTGAACCCCTACCAGATTGGGAGATATTGGAGGGATGATCAGAGATTCCTCAAGGAAAAAACTGGAGGTTAGCGAATGGCAAAGGCATTGGATGGAGTTAAGGTGCTGGATTTCTCCAGCTATTTCGCAGGGCCCTATTGTGGATTACTGTTAGCCATGAATGGCGCAGATGTAACCCGAGTAGAGAAGGTCGGTGGTTCCGAAGATAGAAAATTCGGACCGTTTACCCCTAAGGGAGACGCCATTTTCTCATCAGTAGTGTTTACTGCCCAAAAGAAATGCATCACTCTCAATACCAGAACTGACAAAGGTAAAGAGATACTGGAAAAGTTGGTCAAAGATGCAGATGTGATACTACACAATTTCATCCCCGGTACCCCCGAAGAACAGGTGCTAACTTATGATGCATTATGCAAAATAAATCCAAAGATCATCGTGACACACATCACTGGATTTGGGCATCATGGACCTTATGTCAAGCGCAATTGCTTCGATTCCATTGCTCAGGCCATCTGTGGGCCTATGAGCTTTACTGGCTTCCCAGGAAATCCCCCCACCCGATACGGCACAGCCCCAATGGACTTCAGTACCGCGGTTTCTGCCGCAATGGGTACGATGATGGCCCTCTTTCATCGGGAAAGAACTGGTGAGGGACAGTTTGTGGACGTAGCGATGTTCAACGTCGGGGCAGTTATGGGTGGCGCCTTATTCGCTGCAGAATACAAGCTTACTGGAATGGTACGGGGACAAAATGGTAACGCCAGCTTCTTCAACTTCACCGACTGTTTCCAATCGAAAGATGGCGACTGGATGATGATCAGCGCCATCGGTGATTTTATCTGGAAGCGGTTATGTCAGATCATCGAACGCGAAGATCTGCTGGAAGACCCGAGATTTTCAGATGATGTATCCCGTTATGAGAACCGCGAACCTCTTTTCGAAATAATCAGTGAGTGGACCGGACAGCGAACCTACAAAGAAATTACCGAAACGTTAGGAAAAGCACGCGTTCCTCACGGACGGGTGAATAACATCGCCGAATTCTACGAGGACCCTCACGCCTGGGCTCAGGAGATGATAGTGAATATTGAATACCCCGACCTAGGTACCGTTCCCTTACCTGGCGTCCCCATAAAACTCTCAAAAACGCCTGGAACCCTGGACAAAGCCGCACCACCCTACGGGGCCGATAATGCCAACATTTACCGAGACCTCCTCGGAATAAATGAGGATGAACTAAAGAAACTGGCTGAAGAAAACGTAATCTAGTCTCGTAAAGAGGTCCACTAAGCACAGAGAGCCCCTTCATTTTTGGGGCTCTTTTTATGTTAAGCAGGAACAAATTCGCCTCATTTCACGTCCTCATATCAAACACTGGACAACATTGGGGGTAACCCCTCAAGTCAAATACCTCCCCCCGGTGCTATCAAGTTGGGGGTGAGCACGCTTTAGGAAATATAAGACACATTGTATCCTGTACACTACACCGGGTAATCATTTAATCCACACTCCGGTAGTCTTGTTTAGAGGCTTCTCATAAAAGAGTGCACCTACCGAACAACACTTCGGTAATGCCAGAGAAGGAGGCAGGTAATGTACAAAGGCCAATCCCCTGAAGTGGTTATGATCACCCCGGAGACCAGCATTCAAGTGTACATAGACCAGGATGATGTTGCAATGTGCAAACTATGTTCTACTGAAAACGGCATTCAGATAAGCCGAAAACCGGTAGTCATCTCCATGGGACCGGTTACTCAGATTGTCGGTGAAAAACTGCCGGGGACAGGGCGAGTCGCCGTGGCCTACCTGAAAATCGACGGATCCGCCTATGTTCGTAAGGGTTATTACACAGACAACGTGATTGAATGGGATAAAGAAATGGGAGAGGAGGAGTACTGGGTCGCAGATCCCTGGCCACTCATGAATTAGATCACTTAAAGACTCTATTTCCAAGGAGTGACCCAAATGTCTGTTCGTTTCGTATTTCAGCCCGATATCTTCGCGGCAAACAGCACTTCATTCTCCAATGGAACACAAGCACCCCGCAGTATTTTGTGGGGTGATTTTCTTACTAACACCACGGCCTTACATGTCAGCCACCATATCTTTATGGATGCCACCCCTAAAACAAATCTTATACAAAAGGGCCCCCGGTTTACATGTCGGCCCTCTTTCGAAAAAACAATGTCACATGTATTCTTAAACCCCTTAACCGATAATTGCACTTTGCAAATAACTGGAAATCGTACATAGTCTGGGGGTGATACCCATGGGATACGATCACCAAATATAGCACAAGCTCACAAGCAAATCGTCACGGGAACATTCCCGATGGCAAAAAAAGAGGAGGTGGGTAATGCTTAAAGGTGAGCAACCAAACGAGGTATTTATTGCCCCAATGACAAGCGTAGTAGTGTACATTGACGAAGACGATGTTGGCATGTGGCGAGTCTGCCAGATCGAAAATGGAATGCAAAAATGCAGTATCCCTCAGGTATTCTCCATCGGCCCGGTGACTGAGGTGGTCTGTGAGCAACTGCCAGGTCTCTATCGATTCGCTATAGCTTACCTCAAAGACAATGGACGCGCCTATGCTAAACAAGGCAAATTCATGGGTGATGAGATGTGGTGGGATGATGAAATAGAAGAAGAATGCGTCGCTCTGGATCTCTGGTCTCATATGAACTGAATACTCAATGGATTGCAACTGAATAACAAAACACAATACTAAATTGCAGGCTCATTGTTTAAGAAATAACCGTTTTCCCCGTAAAAACGAGGAGGCCGGCACGCCAAACTGTAACGGTTGATTGTCGATAGCCATAACCTGGCAGGATCGCAATACGGTGTGCCGGCCATCCTCACCAAATTCACATGACCCGATATGTTTCCACTTCAGCAGTCTGATGCATTAATCGTTCGGCTGTCTCTGTAAGCCTTAAGGTAATGATAGAGGCAAGTCTTCTCATGAAATTGTAACCTGCCTCACCATTTGAATTCAGAATATCTATTAAATCTCTTCCTCGGACTACCACCACCTCAGAGCTTTCCACACACCGAGCAGAAGCGGTAAGAATCCCAGGCTTCACCAGTGAAGACCAGCCAAACACCTCACCTTCCTTCACCGTGTGGATCACTACATCCGTGATCCCTTCTATTCGGAGCCAACTCTGAGGCAATTTACGCTCAAGAGATACTCTGCCACTCATAAACAAATAGAAGTGTTCTGCTCGATCTCCTTCTGTGAACACTTGCTGTCCGGTACCGTAAGTTTGAGTAGTACAAGCCTGAGATACTATTTGCAGGACTCGTTGATCCACTCCAGAGAAAACGGGAAATCGCTCTATAACATCGGTAGATACCATCTGTCTCTACCTCCCTCTTTTGCATTTGAGCCTACCCATTCCTGCACAGAAAAACTCACACCAGATGCTGCTAACTCCTAAAATGAAATCAGGGTTTTTATTCTACATCTAATATCTGATTTGTCAATACTTCGCTTGACAAACAGTAATGGGTGTGGTAAAAACTAATTAGCACTCTCCATATGGGAGTGCTAATTAGTGCAAGAGTCCAAAAAAATATTTAAAGTGGAGGTTGGTTGATGGCATTGAAAATAACCCCATTAGCTGATCGGGTAGTAGTGAAACCGATCGTAATGGAAGAAGTGACCAAAGGTGGGATTCTGCTTCCGGATACTGCGAGGGAGAAACCGCAAGAGGGGAAGGTGGTTGCTGTTGGTCCCGGTAGGATGGCCGAGGACGGGAAACGTATTCCGATGGAAGTCAAGGTTGGCGACACAGTGATCTATGCCAAATATGCTGGCACTGAGTGGAAATACAATGACGAAGAGTACCTCATTCTTCGTGAAAGTGATATCCAAGCCAAGAAGAAGTAGGAGAAATAAAAATGGCAAAACAGATAAATTACGGCGAAAAAGCAAGACAATCCCTTATTAGAGGAGTCGATGCCATGGTCAATGCCATGAAGGTCACACTTGGACCGAAAGGGCGACCAGTGGCCTTGGATAAGAGCTTCGGCCCTCCTGCTGTAGTAGATGACGGTGTGAGCATTGCTAAGGAGATCGAGCTTGAGGATCCTTTTGAGAACATGGGAGCTCAACTGGTAAAAGAAGCTGCCACCAAGACCAATGATGCCTGTGGTGATGGCACAACCAGTTCCAGCGTTCTGGCTCAGGCTATAGTCCTTGGTGGAATGAAGAACATCACTGCCGGAACAAATCCCATGGCGCTTAAACGTGGTATTTTAAAAGCATCCTCTGCGATTGTTGAGGAACTCAAGAAAGTCTCCACTGAAGTGAAAGGCAAGGAGCAGGTTGAGCAGGTTGCTACTGTTTCTTCCCGAGACGAAGAGATTGGTGGTCTCATTGCCGATATAATGGAGAAAGTGGGCAAAGACGGCGTGATCACGGTAGAGGAAGGCAAGGGCCTGAATTTTGAGACTGAGTTCGTGGAAGGTATGAAATTCGATCGAGGCTATATCAGCCCCTATTTCATCACCAATACAGAACGGATGGAAAGTGTTATCGAGGATCCGTACATTCTTATTACCGATAAGAAAATCTCTGCTATCGCTGATCTTCTCCCCGCTCTGGAAAAGATACTCCAGGTCGGCAAAAACGTTGTAATCCTTTCTGAGGATGTCGATGGTGAACCCCTTGCCACTCTGGTGGTAAACAAGCTTCGCGGCACCATCAATTGTCTGGCTGTAAAGGCTCCCGGTTTTGGTGATCGTCGCAAAGCCATGCTTGAAGACATTGCCATCCTGACCGGCGGCCAGGTAATCAGCGAGGAAATTGGCCGCAAGCTGGATTCGGTTTCTGTGGATGATCTTGGTCGGGCCAGAAGAGTGGTTGCCGATAAGGACAATACCACCATCGTTGAGGGTAAAGGTACGGATGCTGATATTACCGCTCGAATTAAGCAGATCAGGACTCAGATCGACGAAACCACTTCTGATTTTGACCGCGAGAAGCTGCAAGAGCGGCTGGCTCGCTTAGCTGGTGGCGTAGCGGTATTAAAGGTTGGAGCTGCTACCGAGGTTGAGTTGAAGGAGAAGAAACTTCGTGTTGAGGATGCTCTTTCTGCCACTCGTGCTGCTGTGGAAGAGGGCATTGTGTCAGGTGGTGGCGTGGCTCTCGTTAGCTGTCTAGCCGCATTGAATAAACTCAAATTGCAGGGTGATGAGGCTATCGGTGTTGACATCATGAAGAGGGCCATTGAAGCGCCTCTGCGTATCATTGCTGAGAATGCCGGCGAAGAAGGCTCAGTGATTGTCAACAAAGTCAAGAATTCCAAGAAAGGCACTGGATTTGATGCTAACAACAATGTGTATGTCGATATGATCGAAAAAGGTATCATTGATCCTACCAAGGTTGTACGAAGCGGAATCGAGAATGCTGCCAGTGTGGCTGTTATGATTCTTACTACGGAAGCCATGGTCACTAGCATTCCGGAGAAGAACCCGCCAATGGGTATGCCTCCTGGTGGAATGGACGGAATGGGCGGAATGGGTGGAATGATGTAATAGATGCTGACGCCAGGAGACTCTCGGCGTGAGTATTTATAGGAATTACTCATAAGAAGAGGCGGCAGCTTTCAAGCTGCCGCCTCTTTTATTTTTACCTTAGAGTTTCAGCAGGTTTGCAAGTTGGCTATCGTTGGGGTTTGGTCCCACAACCGCTAAATTGAGCCCTTGAGAATGATATAAGTCACTTGTCACCCGGATCAGGTCTTCCGGGGTAATAGCTTCGATTATTTCGATAACCTCGTCGATGGTCTGGATTTTCCCAAGTAAAAGTTCCTGGCTGGCAAACCAGCTAGAGACACTTCGGCTATCTTCCATCCGCAGAACTAAACGGCCTTTGACCATTTCCCTGGCTTTAGTGAGTTCAGATTCGGCAACGGGCATGTCCCGGAGTTGAGCAAGTTCGCCTAGAATCGCTTCGGTAGCGGCTTCAACGTTGGTTGGATTAACACCGGCATACACGGTAAGTGAACCCGAATCGAAAAAATGGCTCACATAGCTGTGTACATCATAGGCTAATCCTTTCTTTTCCCTGAGTTCCCGGAAGAGCCGGCAACTCATTCCTTCGCCAAGGATAACATTCAAAATATCGAATATAAAACGATCGGGGTGCTGGTTGGAAACCCCTCTCAGGGCGAGGCAAATATGGGATTGCTCAGTGTCCCGGTGTTCCACCTGTAATCTGGGTTTATCCTGAGCGTCCTGCGCCGGGAACCAGGGGGTCGAATTCGCTTGTGGCCAGTCATCAAAGAGACGTCCAACAATAGATTCCACTTCCTCCTGTTGTACATTGCCGGCTATCGAGACTACGGTGTCAGCGGGGCCGTACTGGCATGCCCAGTAATCCCGGATCATTTCCATAGTAATGGCAGAGACTGTTTCTTTGCTGCCGGCCACGTCCTGACCCAGAATCTGATCTGGCCAGATTACCTCATCGATAAGCATGTTCACTCGTTGTTGCGGGGAATCCATGCTCATATTGATTTCCTCGATAATCACCTGACGCTCTTTCTCAGCTTCGGCTGGATCTAACAGAGGGTGCTGGAGCAGGTCGGCAAGAACATCTACTGCCAATTCGAGATGGGAATCCATAATCTTTGCCCAGTAGATAGTCAGTTCCTTATCTGTTCCCCCATTGAGAATTCCCCCTATACCTTCGATTGCTTCAGCGATCTCTCTGGACGAGGGACGGCTTTGGGACCCTTTAAACAGTACATGCTCCACGAAATGGGAGATTCCTGCCTGTTGGACTGTTTCGTAACGGGAACCGGCTCCGACCAGAATGCTAACGCTCACTGAGCGAACATGAGGCATGCTACTGGTTAGAATGCGGAGGCCATTGTTCAGAGTGGTTTTCTGGTACATATAATGCTCTCTATCGTTGAATTTAGAGGGGGATCATTGCCTGATTGTAGTCCCAGCGCACCAACGGTGTCAAATCAGCGTATCCGTTCAATCATCGTTGGGATGAATCAATTTGGAACTGGAATTAGGATATGGTGGTGGACTGCCCCATTTCGAGTAGTCCGTTGAAGAGTATAGTTTACATTGCAATACAAATTGGAATAGAAAGAAGGTTTTGAAAGCGACCCCGATGGGGGTTGGGATTGCGACTTCATTACCTCGCAAAACTGCTCCCAATTCAACTTGAAAAACGGTTCAAACTCTGGCTGGGGTTTAACAGCAACAACTTCCTGGTCTCTCACCCAAATTTCTTGGAATAAGGTTCTGGCCAACTTGTTCCTCTGTTCATTCGTTGCCATATCCCATGCTTTCGTGATGCTACCGAGAAATTCGGCTAATCTCTCCAGATGTTCAGCCGGAGCTTGGAACGGTGCTAGTCTGGCCAGTTCACTTTCAATTTGCTGTTTCTCCCGCTGATATTCAGCTTTATCAATATCTCCCCACTTATACAAATCCTTGAGCCGTTTGAGCCCCTTTTTCAGTTGCCCAGTCTCTTTTTCCACATCGTAGCTCTCTTTCAACTGGCTATGCATCTGTAAAATGCGTTTCTGATAGTCTTCGGGAATCGTGAAAGTATCAAGATAAGCCCTGATCTGTTCTTCATAGAGATTGAGCCGCCCAGATTGTTGGGTGCAGCCCCATCCCTTTGCCCGATTGTAACACCCAAGACGTGGGGTACCATTTTTCACACAAGAAACGTGGATTCTGCCTTCACGACCAGCTTCTTTGCAATACCAGCAAAAGGTAATTCCGGTGAGTGAGTAGACAGTCTTTGTTCGTGGTGAATGTTTATGAGTTGAATGTGAATCCTTTTTCCGTTTGATCTGCACTGCTTCAAATAGTTCTGAGTCGATCATTGGTTCGTGTTTTGCCCTCATCCATCCTCCGTTGCCATCCGGGATGTAACCGATGTAAAAGCGATTTTTGAGTATCCCCGAACTGAATCTTTTGAAAAAGGCCGTGCACCATGTGTTCCGGTAGACCTGTATCCCTTCTCATTGAGTGCTATGGCGACATCTCGATCCGAAGCTCCCGCTGCGGACATCTGAAATCCGGCCAATAGACCTTCGTAATTCCGAACTGTTGTGGTATGCCCATTAGTCCCGATCTGCCTTGGCTGCATGTCTGGTAAAGGTATCTTGTCATCTCCCTTCATCGCTCCAAAGGGTAGAGCTCCGCAGTAAAATCCCTGCTTCCTCCTCTCGTTCCATCCCTTCTTGGTCTCCCGGCTCAGGTTCTCCGAATAAAACTCAGCCAATCCTCCCTGCATCATCAACATGAGTTTTCCTTCAGGAGTGGAGTAGTCTATGTTGTTCTCAATCGAGACAAATCCAATCCCGTTCTTGCCGAGTTTCTCGAAGTACTCTAGCGTGATCCTTAGCTTCCGTGCAAACCGGTCGATCTTGTGCACCACCAAGACATCGTATTGACCCGACAAAGCATCATCGATGGCCTGTTTGAAGACAGGGCGTTTCCTTATATCATCGGTGTGTGCTGACTTCCCCGCCTCGATGTATTCATAATGGGGAATCCATCCTCTTTCTTCACACAAACGTTGAAAGGCTCTTTTCTGAGCATCAATACTGTACCCTTCTGTCTGTTCCTCTGTGCTTACTCTGGCATATAAAGCTGCTCTCATGACCGGCACCCCTTGATTCTTAATTCCCGGTTGTTCTTGATGGGCGTATTTGGATTATAGGGGAGACAACGCACCAAAACAATGACTTTGTTTATACTAGGTATAAATTGTATTCCATGATCCTATTTAATCACTGGTTTTATATGTAGATTTACGTGAATCCGCTCGATAATTGAGGGCAGGCCCGTAAGACATTCGTAGCCACCTGTATCATACTAAGAATAGAGGCCTGTTCTTTTCTGTCTCCTTATTGAATCACCCCACACACCCAAGTGGGGTGATTTCGTATTTACCCCATATTTGCTTCATTCAGGAACTTCCGAACGTTGCCACTCGTCTTGTAGTTAGATAGCCTTTGTTTAAAGGGAGGTATTATGACAGCTTATTGCATGAAGTGCCGAAAGAAAGTTGAGATCCAGGGCCCCAAGAAGATCAAGATGAAAAACGGCAGACCCGCCACTCAGGGTACGTGTGGTAAGTGTAAGACGAAGGTGTTCAGAATCGGGTAGAGTTAGCATTTAGCCATCACATCTGATCCAGCAAGCTGTTTTTGGCAGATCATCAAAATGTATTTCCATTGATTCCAATAAACAGAGTAATTGGCTGTATAGTTTTTCAATTTCTAACAACAACGGAGGCTAGCAAATATTGAATATCTTGTTCGTATATCCTGCAAGACTGGACTCTTCAGGAAAACCCATAAAATATAAAAAAGCCCTATTTCCTCCCCTGGTTTTTGCATTACTAGATCGCTTAACTCCTAGTCATCATAATGTACAGGTCATCAATGATATTGTAGAGGATATTGATTTTTCAGTCCCCTATGATTTGGTTGCCATCACCTCTATGACCTTGCAAGCTGGAAGGGCTTATCAGATTGCGGATGCCTTTCGAGAACGAGGAGTCAAGGTCCTTATG
>JABMQN010000143.1 GCA_013203045.1 Chloroflexota bacterium | reverse complement strand
GGTCTGACGTTTATTTTAAATGCGATTGCCATTTCGTAAAAGGGGGGGGGGAAGGGGGATTTTGTCCTAAGTTTGAGGGAGATAACGCTGAACTTTTTGCCAGATCAGATCGGAAATCTTTCGCTTTGTCAGTGTGGAATCAATCACAAACCAGCGGTCCGGTTCCTCTCTGCCCATTTCCAAATAGCCCTGTCGCACCCGGCGATGAAATGAGATATCCTCCCTTTCAAAGCGGTCATTGGTAGCTGCGGTACCTTTTCGAGAAAGACCTTCTTCGACATCGATGTCCGGGAGAATGATGAGGTCAGGGCGGAGCCCTCCGGTGGCAATTTCGTTGATGGTTCGGATGGTATTTGGATCCAGCCCACGTCCGTATCCCTGGTAAGCCAGAGTTGATTCAGCATAGCGGTCACAGATGACGATCTGGTCTTTATCAAGAGCGGGACGAATAACCTCCGCGATGAGTTGAGAACGGGCGGCATTGAAAAGGAGAAGTTCGGTGACAGGGTCAATTCGAATATCCAGTCGATGCTTGAGAAGCCTTCTGGATGCACTCCCAACTGCGGTACTCCCGGGTTCTTTAACCAGAACCACAGGCAACCCCAATTTGACAAATCGACGTTTAAGGGCTTTGGCCTGGGTACTCTTACCGCTTCCTTCCACGCCTTCGAAGAGGATGAACAGACTCATCTTTAAACTGCCTTCAACATTAAGTAGGATAATGGCTAAGACTGGGTGAATTTATACTCAATTATTGACGTAATCTATGTATTGTCTGATGCTGGTATAATGGCATCATTCCTCATCGTATTGTACCAGCGTGAATACTTCGATGTCCGGGTACGCTTTTTTGATTTTCTCCAACCCTGCCAGGAAAGCGAGTTCCACTACGAGCACAACCCCCACGACTTCCCCACCGAGCTTTTTAACCAGTTCAATAGCACTTGCCAGCGATCCGCCGGTCGCTAGGAGATCATCAACGATCACTACTCGTTGCCCTTTTTGAATATCATCAGCATGAATTTCAAAATACTCAATAGCATATTCATTGGGTGCTTCTATTTCAATCGTTTCACGTGGCAGTTTGCCGCGTTTTCTCACCGGGACAAAACCGGCGCCAATTTGAAGTGCGATAGGTGCACCAAATATGAAGCCGCGGCTTTCGATGCCCACAACTATGTCGGGCTCTTTCGTTGAGGCCCATGATGACATCAATAGAATAGTGTGCCTGAAAGTCTCCGGATCATGAAGAACCGGGGTGATATCCTTAAAACCGATTCCCGGCTTGGGGAAGTCTTTAACTTCAAGGATCTTTTTGGCAATGCGCTTTGACATAAAAGGTGCTCCTCTTAAAAAACAGCTAATCCACTCTGGGTGTCAATTCCCGTGAATTATAACAAGGCCAACTATCCAAGTCAATGTGTAATAGCTGTCAGCAGTCAGTTATCAGTTATCAGTCCTCCCCCATCCTCCTCACCTTATCAACCACGCTTGCGCTCCATAGCGCTACAGCGCGCAGGCACGAAGGACACGAAGTCTATTGATTGCCCCCTTTGCCGTACGTCTTGCCCCTATGCTGCTCCCTGTCTCCCGATTATACGTTTTGATATTTGAATGTTGGTATTTGAGGATCACACAGGATTGTTCCTGCTGATCCCTGACCCCTGTTTTTCGATAGCCGCAATAGTCAGCTTGTCAATGGTGGGTAACTCTGCTAGGCTAGGTGTCGTGCCATAACAGGGCAGGATCAAGGAGGCTACTTGGAACAGCCGGAAGTCTTAATTACCAGAGACCAAATCCGTGAGAGAGTAGCTGAACTTGCTGCACAGCTCCGAGAGGACTATCGTGATAAGAATCCAGTCCTCGTAGGCGTCCTCAAAGGCAGTTTCATCTTCATGTCTGATATTGTCCGCGCTCTTGATATACCGTTGGGAGTCGATTTTATAAGTGTATCGAGCTACGGTCGGGAGATGGAGAGTTCGGGGGAGATTGAGTTATTGCAGGACCTCAAGACTACCGTAAAAGGAAGGGATGTTCTGGTGATTGAAGACATTGTGGATACCGGAATATGTCTGAATTTTGTGCTTCATACGTTGCATCAGAAGAAACCGGCCTCGGTGAAAGTATGTACTTTGTTGGATAAACCATCAAGCAGGAAGAATCCAGTCAAAATAGATTACACAGGATTTACTATACCGGACAAGTTTGTGGTGGGGTATGGGCTGGACTTTGATGAGCAGTACAGGTATTTGCCGGATGTTTGTTTTCTGGATACAGAATCGCAGTCATAAATGTTATACCCTACATAAGGGAGGATGGCTAGATGGTAATTGATAAATCTGTTTTAGAAAAGTACAAGAAAGCAGTTATTTTAAAGGATGGTTCTACTTTGCATCTTCGCCCAATTGTGCAGCAGGACGAAGAACGGATACTGGCACTTTTCTCTCGACTTAGCCGTCATAGTCTTTATCTCCGCTTCCATCATGTTTTAACGCAGATGTCCAAAGAGGAAGCCAAGCGTTTCTGTAATGTAGACTACGAGAAAAATTTTGCTCTGGCAGCGACCCTTGGGGAGGACTCGGAAGAGAAGATAATCGCTGTGGGCAATTTCTATCGAATGCCAGCAATGGATCGGGCTGAATCAGCTTTTGTGGTGGAAGATGCCTATCAAGGAAAAGGAATTGGGACTCATCTGCTCCAGCAGTTGGCTACGATTGCCAGGGAAATGGGGATAAATGTTTTTGAGTCGTCTGTGCTTGCAGAGAATGCTGAAATGCTCCAACTTCTGCAACGTAGCGGTTTTTATATTTCGGAGGAAATGGAGTCCGGAGTCTATCAGATGGAGATGGAACTTGTCCCCACTCCGACAGTCGAGCGGATGAGCGCAGAGCGGGAGAAAGTAGCCTCCGTCGCTTCGCTGCAAGCGTTTCTCAAGCCGCGTTCTATTGCGGTTATCGGTGCTACGCAAAGGGTGGGGTCAATTGGAAACAAGGTGTTTTACAACATCCTTCATCAGGGGTTGACCGGTGTTGTCTATCCGGTGAATCCAAATGCGAAAGTGGTTTGCTCGGTGAGCGCATATCCCTCCGTTCTGGATATTCCGGGAGATGTAGATCTGGCAATTGTGATCGTTCCGGCGAAAGGTGTCAACAAAGTTGTTCAGGAGTGTGGTCGGAAAGGGGTGCGTGGGGTGGTGATTATCTCAGCCGGTTTCGGGGAAGCTGGGCCAGAGGGAATAGAGCGACAGCAACAGCTACTTGATACAGCTCGTAATTATGGGATGCGAATGGTAGGCCCGAACTGCATGGGGGTGCTCAATACCGATCCTGAAGTGAACATGAATGCCACTTTCTCTCCGGTATTCCCACCTGTCGGCAGCATTGCGATGGCAACTCAAAGCGGGGCTCTGGGGCTTGCCATTCTGGAATATGCAGAAAACCTTAATATAGGTCTTTCCACCTTCGTCAGCGTGGGGAATAAGGCTGATGTATCCAGTAATGATCTTATTCAATACTGGGAGGAAGATCCGTCTACTAAAGTTATCTTGCTTTATCTGGAATCGTTTGGTAATCCGGCGAAATTCGGGCGTATTGCCCGCAGGATATCAGCAGAAAAGCCTATCGTAGTCGTCAAAAGCGGTCGTACACTAGCGGGATCAAGGGCTGCTGCGTCTCATACGGGAGCACTGGCCACCACCGAGATAGCATCCGATGCCCTGTTTAAACAGGCGGGAATAATCAGGGTAGATTCGCTCGAAGAACTTTTTGATGTGGCGAACTTGTTGGTTAATCAACCTCTGCCAAACGGAAAAAGAATAGCGATTCTCACTAACGGTGGGGGGCCTGGAATTCTGACTGCCGATGCTTGCGCTGCCAGAGGATTAGAGTTGCCGAGTTTGGCAAAGAGTACTGTCTCCAAGCTTAAAAGGTTTTTACCCAAGGAAGCCAGTCTGGTTAACCCGGTTGATATGACTGCTGGGCCGAGTGCCGAAGACTATAAAAAAGCCATGAAAATCATGGCCCAGGATGAGAATATCGATATTTTGATCGTCATCTTTATTCCTCCGGTAGTCACAGAACCCGAGGCAATAGCCAAGGCCATTCGAGAAGTTGCCCCTCGATTTCGCGAACAAGGAAAAACGCTGGTGGCGTCGTTCATGAGTTCGCGCGGTGCACCGTCCGAGCTGGGTTCAAAGGAAGAAGGGCATGTTCCAACGTTTACATTCCCTGAAGCCACAGCCGGTGCGCTCGCGAAGATTTGCGATTATAGCGAATGGTTGAAACGTCCGGCAGGAAAGATTCCCAGATTTACAAATATAGATAGAAGAAAGGCTGCTCGGATAATAGAAGAAGCGTTAGGGAAGAGCTCGACACGACCTTTATGGCTTAGCGCCAAATCTACAGTTGAAGTATTAGAGGCCTATGGCATACAGGTTGTGCCAACCAGGCTGGCCAAAACTGCTAAAGAAGCAGCCGATGTAGCTGAGGAGATCGGGTTTCCGGTATGTGCCAAACTGCTATCAAAAACAATCACTCATAAAACAGATATCGGTGGTGTTGCGCTTGACCTTCGATCGAGAGGAGAGGTGGAACAGGCTTTTGCCAGAATCAGACATCGGCTGGAAAACGAAGGATTAGGTAACGAGATGGGAGGAGTCATTGTTCAAAACATGATAAAAGGCGGGCTGGAAGTGATTGTAGGGGTGACGCAGGACCCATCGTTTGGCCCGTTGATACTTTTCGGTTATGGCGGGATTTATACTGAGTTGTACAAGGACGTTGCTTTCCGCATTCATCCGCTAACCGATCTGGATACCAGTGAGATGGTTCGTTCGACAAAGGCCTACAAACTTCTCGAGGGATGGCGTGGGGCGAAACGTGCGGATGTAGAGTCACTTGAGGAATTGTTGCTGAGAATATCAGCGATGGTGGAGGACATTCCTCAATTGGTGGAACTTGATCTCAATCCGGTCAAAGTTAAAGCAGAGGGTAAAGGATATTCGGTTGTTGATGCCCGGATAATGATATCTGATGTTTCATTGAAATCGAGAGAATGGGATATGTAGACCATTCTGGGTGTTTTAATCGTAGTAAACACAAATCAGTTACTTCGGTCCGTATTTCCCGCAGCGATGTTACCGTAGAAATACTAATTGACCGATTGATATCCCGATGCTAGAGTTGGATCAGAGGCAAACAGTCGGCGCCGACATCCCAGGAGGTGGACGATGAATCTTCAAGCATTGTATGGAGTATGGCAAGTTGATGAGTAACGCCCTGCCACGTGGCGGGGCAAGCGGGTCCTGAATCAGGCCCGATTAATGTATCGTAGAATTGGCCTCAAAACCTGACGAGGTTTATAAATTAAGGTAGGAAGGTGGTAAAAAATCCTCGGAAGGCAGACCATTCGGGAGTAAGCCCCGAAAAGGGCCTGATTCAGAGTAAGAAATAAGAGGGTCGCTGGAAAAGCGGCCCTCTTTTTGTGGTGTAAGTGTGTTTTGAGCGTAATCTGAAAAGATTTTCCAAAATGCACCCACCACTTGAAGTCTTTGCCAAGGAGTATTATAATATCCGCCAGTTGAGTTGTTGCTATTACTATTTAGAGTAAGGTATAGAACCATGGAATTTAAGAGGATACTGGTTGCCATCAATGGCACTAAAATTGATGAAACTGTTATTCAGTTTGCGTGTGATCTGGCCAAGCAAAGCAAAGGTAAAGTCTACGTGACTTATGTAATCCAGCTCGACCGGACTTTGCCCCTTGATGCAGATGTTGAGCCCGCCGTGCAACAAGCTGAACAGGTGTTGGCTTCTGCAGAGCATTGCGCCCAAGACTGCAAATACACTATTTGTACTGACCTTCTTCAGGCGCGTGCAGTCGGTCCTGCAATTGTAAATGAAGCAGCAGAACGAGGTGTAGATATTATTATGATGGGTATGAGTTACAAAACCCATTTTGGTGAATTTAGCCTTGGAGATATTGTGCCATACGTGCTAAAACACGCTCTTTCTCATGTAATGATTCTACGAGAATCCGTAACTTCTACTGACGAATAAATAGACTAGGTTTGCATCTTTATATGCTGGAGGCATGATGAATGTGATCATTATGGGGTGTAGTCGTGTTGGAGCCCGTTTAGCAGGGATGTTGGATTCAGAGGGACATAAGGTCACAATCTTGGACATAGACCCCTATAGCTTTAGACGCATTCCTGCAAATTTCCAGGGTAATGCATTGGTGGGTAGCGGGACTGACCAGGACGCTCTTGTTAAAGCAGGGATTGATAGTGCAGATATCTTCGTTGCGGCAACGCAAGGAGATAATCGAAATGTTCTGGCTGCGCAAATTGCTCAGCACACTTTTAATGTACCCCGTGTTGTCTGCCGTATCTATGATCCTATCAGACAGGACATGTACCGAGAATTAGGGATCGAAACTACAAGTCCTACAAAAACGGGGGCTGATTCTCTCAGAACATTAATTGGAGGTTAATTTGTACATCATAATCTCTGGTGGCGGCGAAGTTGGCTACTATCTGGCAAAGATGCTTTTGGCAGATGATCACGAGATACTAGTTCTGGAAAAGGATTGGAGGCGTTGCGAACTAATATCCGAAGATCTCGGGGATGTGGTCATGCGCGGTGACGCCTGCGAGGCACGCACACTGGAAGAAGTAGGAACAGCCAGAGCTGATATGCTCATTGCAGTAACAGGTGATGATGAAGATAACATTGTTGCTTGCCAAGTCGCAAAGCACAAATTCAATGTTCCACATACCGTAACTCGTATTAAAAACCCTACGCATCGTCCTATATGTGAAAAACTGGGAATCTCACACACAGTTTGCAGCACTGAACTACTTCTGGCACACATCGAACAGGATCTCCCCTCACACCCACTTGTACCCATCCTTAAATTGAGGGGTGGTGAACTGGAAATTGTAGAAGTTAAGGTCTCGCCTGAATCAAAAATGGTTGGCAAGAAACTAAGTGATTTTCGCATGCTTCCCAATAGTCTTGTCTGCCTCGTTGTGGGCAAAGGGAAGGAGCCTTTTATTCCCACGGGTGACACTGTTCTCGAATCCGGGGACGAGTTAGTGTGCGTAACGGAATCAGGTGATGAGCAAAAACTACGCTCAATACTGAGTGGTCTCTAATACCAAATACCCTCAACTGAAACTAACACTTTTATTCCTATGAAATTACCGAAAGTCGCATTCCAGGGTGAAAAAGGGTCCTTCAGCGAGGATGCCGTTTTTCAGTTTTTTGGCGAAGCAGACCCTACTCCTTTCCCCAATTTCTCGGCAGTTTTCGAACCGGTCTCTTCTCGCGAGGTGGACTATGGGGTTGTCCCAGTCGAAAATTCCCAGGCAGGCAGCATCAATGATACCTATGATTTACTTCTGCAACACGATCTGAACATTGTTGGCGAAGTTTACTTGCGAGTCAAACATTGTCTTCTTGCCCTTCCGGACGAAACGCTCAACGATGTGCACAAGATATACTCACACCCTCAGGCTCTGGCTCAATGTCAGGAGTTCCTAAGCTCACTAAACGTTGAGCTTGTGCCCACATACGATACTGCTGGTAGCGCTAAGATGATCAAGGAAAATGGTTTAAAAAACTCTGCTGCTATAGCCAGTAAAAGAGTTGCAGATATCTACGGAATGTCCATCCTGGCCGAAGGTATCGAAACCAATCCCAAGAATTACACTCGATTCTTTGTTATCTCTGTAAACAAAGCTGAATACACACAAAATAGCAAAACGTCTCTTGTTTTCAGGACCAAGAATATTCCAGGGGCGTTATACCAAGGTTTGGGGGCCTTCGCCAACAGAGATATCAATCTCAGCAAGCTAGAATCGAGACCCGCAAAAGATACTCCGTGGGAGTACATATTCTATGTGGATTTCGAGGGGCATGTTGAAGAGGCGAAATGTAAAGAGGCACTCGCCGAATTACATACTAAATGTGCCTTCCTGAAGATTCTGGGATCTTACCCTCAAACTCTGGACCGAGGAACATTGTAACTTCAGCCCCTATTCATCGTCTTTGTGTATATTGGCCTGAAATTCGGCTTCTTTCTGCGCAGCGGCTTCCTTCCCTTCTTCGATAGCTTCGCGAACGGTCTCTCTGCCACGAGCAACAACGTCTGCGAGTTTTGTTCTCAGAGAATCCCTGCCGCCTTTCTGGGAGAGGAAGAACGCAATTACCACTCCAACCACACTTCCAAGAACGAACCCGTTTAAGAATCCTGAACGCTTTCCATCATTGCCCATCTTTTTCATCCCCTTCTTTTTTGGTTAGCGAAGCGAATATTTCCATTGTTTTCCGTAAACCAGTAATGAATCCCTGGGCTTTAGCAATAGGTTGAATCACGCTCTCGGAAATCACAGATGATGTATTTCGTACATTTTTTACAGCTTCGTGCGCTGTATCTAGAATCGAGCCTATCTTTCGGTAGACAATGATGAGAAGGGCAAGAACAATACAAATAGCAACAACCCCAACTGCGCCATATACAATAATGATCCAGTCTCGTAAGGCTTCAACTTCCATACGATGGCCCTCCTTTTCACACTATAATATCACGGCAATCTGCCAACAGCAAACAAACCCCAAAAACATATGAATTTAGCTTCCTTCAGTAAGGAATGTTATAGCCCTCTCCAGTTGCGGATCTCGTCCATTCTCAATATCTTCAGATGTAACCTCTACCTCAATATCCGGATCAATCCCTTTATCATGGATTTGTCGTCCATCGGGCGTATACCATTTCGCAAAGGTTACATGTAACGCCCCTCCATTACTCAGGTACAGAACGTGTTGCATAGATCCTTTACCATAGGTAGTAGTTCCTATTAGTGTAGCTCGATCATAATCCTGTAAAGCCCCAGCAACAACTTCGCTCGCACTTGCACTGTTGGCGTTTGTTAAGACCACTAATGATATATCCAAAGCTATTCCACCCTTCGTCATACTCCAATCTCGCCTCGCCTCTTCATTATCCATGGCATAAACAACTATTCCCTCTTCAACAAACTCACTGACCACATTGACAGCACTATCAACAAGACCACCATAGTTGTTACGCAAATCAAGAATAATTCCTGATGATCCCTGCTCCAAAGCATCACTTAATGAGGCTTCAAACTCCGAATCAGTTCTACCTGTGAAGCTTGTTATACTTATATGAGCTATATCATCAGCTATCATCTCAAAATATACACTGGGAACATCAATTTTCTCTCGCACAATCTCAATATATACCGGTGTTTCTTCGTCCATATGTAATACTGAAAGCTTCACTTTCGTACCCTCTTCCCCCCTTATTTTGAGCATTGCTTCCACCAGGCTCATCTCCAAAGTCGATTCCCCATCGACCTCCAATATCTTATCACCCGATTTGATACCTGCCTTTTCCGCGGGGGAACTATCCAATGGCATAACCACAGTCAGCATATTGTCCCTTATAGTTATGGCGGCACCAATCCCGGTTATACCCCCCTCAAGCTCTTCTCTTGAAATCTCTGCATATTCAGGATCTAGATACACTGTATACGGATCTTCCAAACTTTCAAGCAACCCACGTATGGCAGCCTCTGTTAACGCTTCATCGTCAAGGGCTTCACTACCAACAAAGTCATCCAGAATAATCGACCATACTTCCTCAACCACATCAATTCCCTCAGGAGGATCATCGTTAGTAAATCCAATACATCCGATAATCAAAAGCACTGCAATTAATACTACTATTAGTATTGCAATCACGGACAACCCGTTTATTCTCAACATTCCACTCATACTCCCTTCCGTTTTCGTAACGTAGAGTATGGTAGCATTGATTCTATATCTTGACAATGTCACGCTGGGAATCTATGCTAGTAATGCTGTTTAATTGATCGCAGCAGTTGGATTGGAGGATATTCATCTACTATTTAAGCCTCCTGACAGCATATAACGGGTCTGATTTCGATGCTCCCTGAAATACCTCGTATTTTAGGGAGATTATTTTGGGAGGGAAAATGCAGAATTTCAAAACTGAGAACATTCGCAATGTCCTTCTACTCTCTCATACTGGAACTGGAAAGACCTCTCTGGCAGAGGCTATGCTATTTAATGCAAACACCATAACCAGAACTGGCAAGGTTGAGGACGGGAACACGGTTACCGATTTCGAACCAGAGGAAATAAAACGTCAAAGCAGTACCAGCACCGCTCTGGCACCTTATGAGTGGAAAAATACTAAGATCAATCTGATCGATGCGCCAGGATATTTCGATTTTATCGGTGAAGTCAAGGCAGCTTTGCGTGTTGCCGATGCAGCCATTATTGTTGTATGTGCTGCTTCCGGAGTAGAAGTTGGAACAGAGATATTCTGGGATTATGTTGAGTCAATTAATCTACCGCGCATTATATTTATTAACAAAATCGATCGCGAGAACGCCGACTTTTCCAAGGTGATGGCCCAGATAGAAGAGAAATTCGGGCGCAATTGCGTACCGGTTCAACTTCCAATCGGTGCCGAGAATAACTTCCAGGGTGTTTTTGATTTGGTAACATTACAGCCTTCAGGTGACGCCAAAGCAGATGCGGTCCCGCAAGATCAAATCGATAGCTTTAGGGAAAAACTTGTTGAAGGTGCCGCTGAAGTAGATGATGATCTGGCTACCAAATATTTGGAAGGTGAGGAACTTTCCGAGGAAGAGATTCGGTCAGCTCTGCGCACTGGTACCCGTGAGAACAAATTTGTGCCCGTTCTTGTAGGAACGGCTGCACGCAACAAAGGTATTACCGATCTAATGGATGCCATTTGTGAATATCTTCCGTCTCCAAAAGACAAGGGCAAGGTGCAAGTACGCAGCGGTGACAAAGAAGAATCCCTCGATCCAGACGAAAACGCCCCAACTTCCGCATTTGTTTTTAAAACCAGTACCGATCCTTACGTTGGCAAACTCAACTTCATACGTGTGTTCAGTGGCGCCATCAATGCAGATGCTAATATCTGGAACTCCACCAAGAGCAAATCTGAGCGCATGGGGCAGCTAACTTTGATGAGAGGTAAAACACAAGAACCAATAACGCGCCTTGTGGCTGGCGATATCGGTGTAATGACAAAACTTACGGATACCAGTACAGGGGATACTATTAGCGCTCAAGATCATCCTGTTTCCTTCGATCCAATAGACTTCCCAGTACCCAACCTTATTTTATCACTCCAGCCCAGAACTAAAGCCGATATTGAAAAAATGGGAACATCTTTGAGTAAGCTCGGTGAGGAGGATACTTCGCTTTCGATTGGAAGAGATCCTGATTCTGGGGAGATACTTATTTCCGGTTACGGCGAGGCACAAATGGACATTCTGGTAGGTAAACTGAAACGTAAGTTCGGACTTGACGCCGATCTTTCAGTGCCCAAAATACCCTACAAAGAAACCATCACTACACCCACCAAGGCAGAGTACAAACATAAGAAGCAAACTGGCGGTCACGGTCAATACGGACATGTCCTTATTGAACTGGAACCGTTGCCCAAAGGAAGCGGGTATCAGTTTACCAGTACCATCGTGGGAGGCACCATACCTAAAAACTATATCCCTGCTGTGGAAAAAGGTGTGAACGAGGCGCTTGGCGAAGGAGTCCTGGCAGGTTCTCCTATCGTAGATATGAAAGTCAACCTCTACGATGGATCTTTCCACGCTGTCGATTCCTCAGATATGGCTTTCAAAATAGCCGGTTCACATGCTCTCAAAAAGGGGATGTCCCTGGCCAATCCAGTCCTTCTTGAGCCTATTATGAATATCAAAATATCCATCCCCGACGCGTTTACTGGAGACGTCATGGGTGATCTTAATAGCAGGCGTGCCAGAATATCCGGAATGAACCCTGAAAATGGCATCAGTGTAATTGAAGCACAGGCGCCACTTTCAGAGATTCAGCGATATAGTATCGACCTGAGATCTATGACTCAGGGACGCGGCAGTTATACAATAGAACTGAGTCACCTTGAAGAAGTCCCTGCACATATTGCTCAAGGCATTATTGATGCAGCCGCAAAGGAGAAAGACAAAGGATAAGCTGTACGAATACTTCGGTTGGGACCGTACATAGTTAGTCCATTGGAGGAATTGTAATGGAAACTCTACAACAACAAGTCGATACCAGAACAGTCTTGGGCAAGAAAGTGAGAGCCCTTCGACGAGCCGGCATAACCCCGGCTAACGTCTATGGCTCCAAAGTCGATTCAGTAGCAATACAAATAGATACGGCTGATATGGAGAAATTGCTATCAATAGCAGGAAGAACTCGCATGATCACTATGAAGATACCGTCATATAAGCGTGATCGCCGTGTCCTTGTAAAAAATGTACAGCGAAATTCAATTACAGGTAGATTACTCCACGTTGACTTCTACCAAATCAGTATGACCGAGAAGCTCAAAGTGGTAGTTCCGATTATCTTCGATGGAGTAGCTCCGGCTTCTTCCCGAAATGATTTTGTTGTGCTGGAAAACCTTACTTCAGTTGAAGTTGAATGTCTCCCCGCTGACATACCGGAAAACATACATGTCGATATTACGGGTCTGGCCGAAGCAGGAGATCATATTCTCGTTAGTGATCTAATTGTGGACGAAAAGGTTACGTTGTTAACCTCATCAGATGATATCATTGCTTCAGTATCACTTGCCAAGATTGCGGCAGAACTAGAGGAGATGGAGGAAGAAGTAGTAGCAGAAGAGGCTGAGGTTGAAGGAGCAGCGGCGGAAGCTGAGGCGGAAGCTGAAGCAGAATCACAGGAAGAATAGCCCCCGTTTGTACAACTCGAAAGGAAGAGGGAACGTCTTAAATAAGACGTTCCCTCCTTTTATGTTTCCCACTGGGTTTTCAGTCAAATTCACTCAAGTGGCCTTATGCTCTATATACACAAAAAAGGGAGCTAAGCTCCCTTTTTCATTTAAACATTTTCGTTTCTTTCGTTATTAGTAATCAATTACAACCAGAGTATCTCCAGTCTTCACTACTTGATCCGCTGCTATGCTTACTTCACTTACAGATCCAGAGACTGGGGCTAATATGGGGTTTTCCATTTTCATGGATTCTATCTCACAGATACTATCACCCTCTTTTACTTGACCTCCGGCACTCACATTGACTCTCATCACTTTTCCCGGTATCGGGGCTGTAACGGTTTCTTGGGGCATTCTCGCACTCCTTAATTTCAATTGTGTGCTAACATTTGTTGCGAATCAGGCTCTTCGCGCACTGCCAACTATTATATACTATCATCCCCGTAAATTACCACTCTCCGAATTCGCAGTCTCAATACACACGACTCGGTCATGCCCTATCAAATCAGTTAAAATCTCCACATTCGCTTTCGGGAAACATTGGTTCGCGATATTAACCACAGATGTTCGTTGCTCCGGACTTATCTCTAATATGATAATCCCCATCGTATTTAACTTACTACAAGACTGGTTCATCAACCTCTCAATGAAGTCCATTCCATCCACACCACCAGACAGCGCAAGTTCAGGTTCAAATCGGCGAACATCATCACCTAATATACCCATGTCCTGTTCGCGGACATAAGGCAGATTTGCCACTATTATGTCTACCGATTCTGCCAATGGTTCAAGCAAATCTCCTTCCACGAATCGTATCTTCTTGAAAACGTCATGTCTCTTAGCGTTTAATGCTGCGACTTCTAACGCACCATGTGAAATATCGATTGCTGTTACTTTAACATCCGGCATGGTTACAGCCAGCGCCACTGCGATAGCTCCACACCCAGTGCCCACATCAACAATAATATTGATCTCGAAGGAATGTCTTTCCTTTAGACTAATCACCTTTTCTACGATCAGTTCTGTCTCGGGACGAGGAATGAGTGTTTCACGAGTAACCTGGAAATCAAGCCCGAAAAACTCTTTATGGCCTGTGATATAAGCTATTGGTTCACGATGAAGGCGTCGTTTAACGAGCTCGATAAAGTGGTGGTTTTGTTTATTTGAAATGCTATTTTTCAATCCGATGCGAAGTTGTATTCGGTCAATCCCTAACACATGGCAGAGAAGCACTTCTGCTTCTAGCCTGCTTTCTTCCATGCCTGCTTGATCAAGAGTAGCACTAGCTTTACGTATAGCTTCTTTTATGTTAACTGGATTCACTGGTAATTTACCCATTGATGAGGATATGGTTGAAGATGTTATTCTTCCACAGGTTCATCAGCAGCAACCAGCGTATCGATCAGCTCATCAATTTTCCCTTCGAAGACTTCCTTTAAGTTATGAACTGTCAATCCAATCCGATGATCCGTAACCCTTGATTGTGGAATATTATAGGTCCTGATTTTTTCGGAACGATCTCCACTCCCCACTTGTGAACGTCGATTCTCAGTGACTTCGTCGAACTGTTTTACCCTCTCTTGATCATACAAACGCGCCCGCAATACCGCTAACGCTTTTGCTTTGTTCTTATGTTGAGAACGCTCATCCTGACAAGTAACCACCATTCCTGTGGGTTCATGCGTAATACGTATAGCACTCGATGTTTTGTTCACGTGCTGACCACCCGCCCCGCTGGCACGATATGTATCAATCCTTAAATCATCCATATCAATTTTCACATCTATCTCGTCGGCTTCAGGTAAGACGGCCACAGTTGCCGTTGAGGTATGTATCCTACCCCCCGATTCAGTAACCGGCACGCGTTGAACCCGGTGCACCCCCTTTTCATACTTCAATCGACTGAAAGCACCTTTTCCCTTAATTTCAAAGATGATCTCTTTATATCCACCAATTCCGGTTTCATGCATGCTCATGGTTTCCACCCGCCATCCCCTTTCCAGAGCATATCTACTGTAAATATTGAAAAGGTCGCCCGCGAACAAAGCCGCTTCTTCACCGCCAGCTCCCGCTCGTATTTCGACAATTGCATCTTTTTCATCAGCCGGGTCCTTAGGCTTGAGTGCGATCTTTAAATCATTTAACAATTTCTCTTTACGTGTCTCAAGTTCGTTGAGTTCCTCTTGTACCATATCGGCCATTTCAGTATCCATGCCGTCTTCTTGCATAGCGTTCGTTTCATCGATGCTTTTTGTAACTGTTTTAAATGCCTGGTATTTCATCACCATCTCTCGAATCGAAGCCTGCTCCTGAGCCAGTTCCTGCAATTTCTCAAGGTCAGCAATAGTATCGTCACGAGCCATGAGTTGATTTATTTCCTCATACCGCTTCTCTACTGTATCCAGTCTTTCGAACATGGTTTCTATCTGCATCATCAATTATTTCTCCAATCAATACATCTATTATATCCACTACGGACCCTCATTTTCAATTTGTTATGTTTACCTGCTCAATTGGACACTGTATGGCAAATATGCTAGAATACTGTATTAAGGTTAGGAGGTTTCCAAGGGAAACCATGAATCTTAAAAAGAGAGGATACAGGATGGGCTGACGCTAATGAGGTCATAAATATGATCCGGGGGTTATTTATCTTCGCCCTCTCAGGCGCATAGATAGTAACTTTAACCTGCGTATGAATTCATCCTCACTGTTATTCCTTCTACTACGTAAGTAGTCCCCCACAAGTTCTATTTTTTCAGATGATCCCCTGTATTTCATTACATCCCCTTGGATTTGCATCACAATTAACGAAATTAGGCTTTTCATCAATCCATGATAATCGCGCCGTTAACCAGGAGCTTAAAACTTATGATGACAACAATTAGTGAAACCGACATAGATATCGATCGACAGATTGTATGCCGATATATCGGCTACAGTCGCGATGTAGAACCGTCACCCAGGATTGCTTCTCTTCTTGACGAGTATATTGAAAACGCCAAACATCTCATCGAGCCGTCTTATTCGTATGTAATCAAGAATGTGCACGAAGTAAATGATAATTGTGCAACCGTTGAGGATTCGGTCTGTTTCGAAGGAAAGGTAATCAGCAAACTGCTGGATCGATGTGACAAAGTGGCAATTTTCGTTCTGACCATCGGTGGGCGACTTGAAGAGATTGCCGCTCAATTGGCTGATGATAACATGATCGTGGAATCGTACGTACTCGATGCAATAGGATCAAGTGCTGTTGAAAACCTCGCTGAATTCGTTCAGGGAATCATTGGAGAAACAGCTTACCATCGCGGTTTTTCTATCAGCCGCCGGTTCAGCCCCGGGTACTGCGATTGGGACATTAGCCAACAGGAAAAGGTTTTTCAGGCACTTGATGGGCATTCATCAGTCGTGAAATTAAGTCCAGAGCACCTTATGACACCTCAGAAATCGATTTCCGGGATAATAGGAATGGCCCCTAGCCAAAACGACGTGGCCACTTACAATCCTTGCAAAACCTGCGAAAAGCATAATTGTGTAGGTAGGAGGTAAGGTTAATAGAAAAATGATACGAAAAGGACTCGTCGGCGGCTCATATAAGCCGCTTAGTGAAGATGACATCGCCCAGATCCACAATACCGCGATGAAGATATTCGAAGATGTGGGCGTTCAAGTAAACTCAGAAAAAGCAATTAAGTATTTCAAAGATGCTGGAGCCAGTGTAGACGATCGTATCGTGAAGATGCCTCGCGATATGGTAATGGACCTGATCAACAAGGCTCCATCCAATATCACCCTCTATGGACGCGACCCTATACACAACCTCTATCTCGGAGACGCCCGGGTATATGCCGGAACAGGCGGAACGGCGCTAAACATTATCGACGGTGTTACCGGTGACAGAAGAAAAGCCACTCTCAATGACCTTAAGGATATCGCTAAACTAGTCGATGGACTGGATAATATCCACTTCTTCCTTCTTCCTACTTATCCAACCGATATCGAACCGGTTATTGTGGATGTCAACCGGTTCTTTGCCGGACTCGACAACACTTCCAAGCACATAATGGGCGGTGTCTATACTCACAAGGGGATCACAAATGTTATCCGTATGGCCGAGACAATCGCAGGATCGCCCGAGAAGCTTCGGCAAGAGCCGATTATTTCTATCATTCTTTGCGCCATCAGTCCCCTTAAAATCGACGATGTATACGGTGATATGATTGTCACCGTCGCCAAAGCCGGCATTCCCATCGCTTTGCCCGCCGAACCGCTGTGCGGTTCTACTTCGCCGATTACTCTCGCCGGAAATGTTCTCATCCAAACCGTTGACTCGCTGGCAGAGGTTTGTCTGACTCAGCTTGTCAATCCGGGTACACCAGCAATATTTGGATCTGTCGCTTCGAGCAATGATCTCCGTGATCTCAAATATTTGACAGGCGCTATCGAGATGGGTATGTCGAATGCTGCCAGCGCACAGATGGCCCAATTCTACAAACTTCCGTTTTATGCTACGGCTGGCATGTCCGATTCAAAAGTAGTGGATGCCCAATGCGGCTACGAATCTGCTCTTACAACTTTGCTCTGTGCACTAGCTGGCGCAAATTATATTCACGATGCTGCCGGACTAATGGATTTCGCTCTCAGTGTGAGCCTGGAGAAATACGTTACCGACAACGAGATCATCGGTATGGCAATGAGAGCGGTTGAAGGCATAACCGTCAACGAAGAAACGTTAGCTTTCGACCTGATCAAAAAAGTAGGGCCTGCAGGTCACTTCATTAATGAAAAACATACACGGAAACACATGCGTCATGAGCATTTTGTGCCCACCCTCAGCGATCGGGAACACCATGAGGTATGGCAAGCTGAAGGTAAGACTAATACTGCAATTCGAGCTCAGAAGAGAGCACAGGAGATTCTCGCTTCTCCGGGTTACAAGCTTCCCGATGATGTGAGGCAGAAGATAGTCAGCGAAATACCGGGAATTATTGAATAGCGCAAGGAGACGGACATTGGCCAGAGAAGGACTATTAATCGAACGACCATTGCTAAGAATGACTCAGGAACAGGTGGAGCGAATCCATCAGGCTTCCATGGAAATTCTGATGGACCCAGGCCTTATCTGTTTTAACAAAGATGCCGCTGATATCTTTCAGGAAAATGGAGCCGAAGTTACCACACTTCCCGACTACAATCATCCTGCATGGCTCATAAAGATTCCTGAGCAGATGGTACTCAAAGCGCTTGACAGCGCACCGAAGACGATCAAACTTGGTGCCAGGAATCCTGAAAACGCGCTTATCATGAACGGGGAAGAGTCGAGAGTCTATTACATCACTGGCTCCGAGACCAATATCTGGTTAGATGTCGATTTCCCGACGTATGTAAAGAAAGCTGATTCCAGCAAGGAAATCCAAGTCCCTGAGTTCATCCCCCGACGCGGAACGGTAGCCGACCTTTGCCAATCAGCACATGTGTGTGAGCACCTCGATACGTTGGATGGTTACATCAGGACCGTCAATATTCAGGACAAAGACATTACTGAAGAAAACAAGGATGTCAACAAGTATTTTGCTTCGCTCAATAACATCACCAAACATGTTATGGCCGGACTCACCAGCCTCGACCAACTCGATAACGTGGTTAACATGGCAGAGATCATCACCGGGGGTAAAGATCAACTCAAAGAAAACCCGATCATATCCTTCATCACTTGCCTGGTGAAGAGCCCGTTGCAATTCGTGGAAGATACCACCGATACGTTCATCGAGATATGCAAGCGTGGCCTTCCCGTGGTAGTTTCCTCCGCACCGCAAGCCGGCAGTACCGCTCCCATCAAAGAGGCCGGTATCATCGCCCAGATCAACTCTGAGGTTTTGGCCGGAATTACTCTCGGTCAACTGGTCAATCCCGGAACACCTGTGCTTTACGGCAGCGTACCGGTGAGAGCCCGTATGGATACGCTTAACGATTCCTACGGCTGTGTGGAAACCAGCCAGTACAATATCGACTGTGTTCAACTCGCGCGATACTATAAGATTCCAAACTATTCCACTTCCGGCGTATGCGATCCGAAAATACCGGGACAGCAATCATCAATTGAGCGCCTTTTCTCCGATATACTGGTAACCCTTAGCGGGCCCCAGTATCTCCACTGCACCTACGGTCTGCTCGATTGCAATTCCGTTTTCTGCCTGCCTCAAGCAGTTCTGGACGATGCTCATTTCAAAATGATCAAGTTCTTCCTCAGGCAACCAATAATTGATGAAGAGGAACTCGCTGATGTGCTAAAGCAAATCCGAACAGTATCTGGTACACCCCAGAAGATATTCATCAGCTATATCCGTAAGGTAATGCGTAGTGGGCAACTTTCCGAAGCCTATCCCTTCGACGGAGACGGTGAAGGCGATAACGTGTTCAAACTGGCCTGTGAAAAAACTCAAGCGCTTCTCGAAAAACCCGTAGACCACATCGATGAAGCAACCACCTCCACAATATTCAAAGAGATACCCGGGTTACTGCCCCGGTTAAATATTTATCAATAGGGAGATTATAGATGAGCGAAGACATTATTTCTAAACTGAAAGAAAACGTCATCCAGGGAAGAAAAACCGAAGATGACGAGGGAATTGAAGAGGACCTTACAGGGCCGGGTGTAATAGAACTCACGCAGCAGGCTCTTGATGCAAACATCCCAGCGAACCAAATCATTATGGATGGTCTTACTTCTGGTATGGAAGTCGTCGGAGAGAAGTTTTCCACCAAGGAATACTACATCCCCGATATGCTAGCCTCCGCCGATGCGGTTGGTGCAGCCATGGATCTCCTCAAACCCCATCTCGAAAAGTCCGGGGTAGCTGGCAAAGGGAAATTCGCTATAGTGACAGTTAAGGGGGATATTCACGATATTGGAAAGAACATCGTCGCTATTCTTCTTAAAGGAGCAGGCTACGACGTATATGATTTAGGCATCGATATTCCCACCGAAAAAATAGTGGAATATGTCAAGAACGAAAAACCTGATTATCTTGGTCTTTCTGCCTTACTAACTACCACGATGGTCGTTATGGGAGATGTGATTGAAGCCTTAAAGAGCGCCGGTATCAGGGATAGCGTCAAGGTTCTCGTGGGTGGTGCAGCAGTATCCGAGGAATATGCTAAAGAGATCGGAGCTGATTTCTATTGCCTGGATGGTTTCGATGCCGTTAAGAAGTTGGATGCTTTGCAAGCGGCCTAGTCAAATAGAACAATACTTAGGAGAAGGAGTGCAACATTGGCAGCAATAGCAGGAATTATATCTAAAAAGGGAAACGACTCGGAGGAACGCACAGGGCAAGTTGAAAACATGCTACAACTGATGCGACATCGCGGGCCGGACAATATGGTGGTCCGTACTCTGCCTGAAGGCAATGGGGCCATTGGGGCTATCGAAATCAATCTGACACTAGAAAAAACAGATGCAACCGCGGTTTCTCAATCCCCGTATATCGTTTTCGATGGAGAATTATTCAATGATCGCGCTGATGGCCAAACCGATGTTCAGCTTTTCAAGGAATACTATCAGAAATATGGTAAGCAGTGCTTCACTCATTTGGATGGCGGGTATGTTTGCGCTATCGTCGATGGCGATGAAGTGATTCTCGCCCGTGATCAAGTGGGAGCCAGACCGCTTTTCTATGGCTCACAGAACGGTACACTCTACTTCAGTACGGAAATGAAGGCCCTCCGCGATCATCTCCGCACCGATGTCCATGAAATTCCGCCTCAGACCATCTACACTATCAAGGACGGGGAAAAACTGTTCGATCCATTTGATCCCGAAGTCCCGGAACCTGGTGATGACCTTAAAGCTGCCGCTGGCATCCTTCGAGACCTGATGATCGAAGCAACTAAAAAGCGAATGTCCGGTATAAGGGCATCAGCACTTAGCGGCGGGATTGACAGTTCTATTGTGGCTACTATTGCCAAAGGATTCAATCCGGACCTAGTACTCATAACTGGCACTATAGAGAGTTCGCCCGGTCCGGATTTGGAATACGCTAAACTTATGGCAGATTTCCTCGGGTTGGAACACCACATATATAGCATCACTGATGAGGAAATAGAAGATTGTATCCCTGATATGATCTGGTACCTGGAGAGCTTCGATGAGGATTGTATCGTCGGGCAGGTAGCCAATTATTTCGTCTCCAAACTTGCCAAAGAATTCACCGATTTGATGTTCGTGGGAGAAGGGGCTGACGAACTTTTTGGCGGATACCGCATGGTTCTCAAACACCCCAGTGTCACCACTAAAGAGCGACGTGAAGAGTTGGCCCAGAATCTTCTGGATATTGCTTATAATAGTGCTCTCAGGCGGCTGGACCGGGGATGGATGGCCAATGCCGTGGTTTACCAGGCCCCCTTCCTTGATCCGAAGGTGGTCAAATTCAGCCAAAAGATACCCATGGAATGGAAGATCTACGGAGAAAAGGAGATAGAGAAATTCATCTTGAGGGAAGCGTTCCGTGATATGCTGCCTGAACAAATCGCCAACCGTGAGAAACTCCGTTTCTCCATGGGAGTGGGTACTGAAAACGTAATGGATAAGCTGGTCGCCAGGGTAGTTGATCCAGAAGAGATCAAACAACGTCCCAGCACCCCATATGGCTTACCGCTGGCAAGTTTCAAGGAAATCTATTACTATGATGAATTCATTCAGATGTTCCCGCCATCTTATGAAAAACAGACTATCAGGTGGGACCCCTTCAAGTAGATTAATTTCAACGCAAGACATATCTATATAACCCTGGAAAGGACTGGGGTTCAAAGCAACCTCAGTCCTTTTTCGTCTTCTATAATTTTCAAACATGAATTCCCACGGTAAATAGCTTATAATAGAAACAGTCGGTAAACGGTTACTGTATACTTTCGTAACCGGAGGAAGGTGATTATAATGTGTGGCATTGCAGGATGTTTTGGAATTGAGGATACAACAACAATAAATCGAATGCTGGATGCGCTCCCTCATCGTGGGCCAAATGATCAAGGTATTCATGTTTTCAATAACATGGTGTTCGGTCACACACGACTTTCAATTGTAGATGTGCTCAAAGGGCATCAGCCAATCCTGGCTAATGACGGTAAATGCGGAATCATCTGCAATGGAGAAATTTACAATTACCAGGATCTCCGTGAAAGGCTACTATCGAAGTACCATTTCACTACCGGATCAGATTCCGAAGTCGTTCTACATCTTTATCGTGAAATTGGTCCCGAATGCGTTTATGACCTCGATGGAATGTTCGCTTTTGCCATATTTGATGGTGATGACTATATGCTGGCACGAGACCCCATCGGTATCAAACCACTCTATTATGGCTATGTAGATGGAAACATGTACTTCAGCTCCGAGCTTGGGGCTATGAGTCTGGCAAGCGTCGACGAAGTTCACGAGTTCCCAGCAGGGCATTATTATACACCGAAAGAAGGATTCGTCGAATATTATCAAGTACCCCCTATTCAACATCACATACTTACTGAGGTAGACGATGCCTGCGACCTTATTCGCCGCCGATTCATCAAGTCAGTGAAAAAACGTCTCCTGGCCGACAAGCAAGTCCATGTGGGCTCTTTTTGTAGCGGCGGCCTGGATTCGAGCCTGGTAGCTGCCATTGCTGCAGACGAGATTCCTAATCTTCATACTTTTGTTGTAGGAATGAAGGATGCTACGGGAGAAGACAGTGACGACCTGAAAGCTTCGCGCATCGCTGCCAAACATATCGGGTCTGCTCATCACGAATACATCTTTACTGAAGACGAGTATTATGAAGCCCTACCCAAAGTGATAAAAAAACTGGAAACGTATGATCCATCGCTTGTTCGATGTGCGGTGCCATGTTATTTCACCTGCAAATGCGCTGCCGATTACGTTACCGTCGTACTGACCGGCGAAGGGGCTGATGAGATTTTTGCCGGTTATCATTACATGAAGAACTACCCGAGGGGGAAAATCAACTGGGAATCCAGGCGTCTAATTGGCGATGTTCACAACATTAATCTGCAGAGAGCGGACCGTATGGGCATGTATTTCAGCCTCGAACTGCGCGTACCGTTCTTTGACGTGGCTATGATTGACCTCGCCATGAGGATTCCACCAGAACTCAAGATCCGTGAGCATGACGGAGCACTGATCGAGAAATGGATATTGAGAAAAGCATTTGAAGGTACTGGCTATCTGCCCGATGATATTCTATGGCGATACAAAGTACAATACACTCAAGGGGCCGGTTGCGAAGATCTGGGAGAAAAGCTGGCTCACAGCGAAATGTCCGATGACGAGTATGAGCGAATTGTAGCAGAGAACCCGGATGCTGTCATCAATAGCAAAGAGGCCGCCTATTACTTTAAAATTTTCCGCCAATATCATCCCCAGGATTCAGTACTGAAGTCCATCGGTATCTGGACCGGATTTGATTTCGAAGAAGAGCGTGAGAAGGTTTCGGGCACTGTTGATGGAGACTTGAAACACGACTGGGAAGAGGCAGAGATCAAAACAAATTAGATCATGGAATGTACTATTCTCGGTTCCGGCGGATGTACGATAATCCCAAAACCGCTATGCCAGTGCCACATCTGTGTGGAAGCAAGAAAGAAGAGCATCCCCTATTCCAGAGGAGGCCCTTCTGCTTTTTTACATGATATAAATCTGCTGATTGATACTCCAGCTGAGATTGCTGGGCAACTCAACCGCTCTGATATTCACCAACTCGACTACGTCATTCTCACCCATTTAGATCCCGATCATACTGAAGGTTTTCGGGTAGTCGAACAGATAGCCCTGGATTTCCGCAGTTGGGAAGCTTACCCTGAGAAACAAATTTGCCTTCTTCTTCCGGAACAACTAAAAGACCGCATTGGAGATATCAGGTCGCAATATGGACCTGTGATTGATTTCTATCAAGATAGTAGTTTTGTTAAGATTCAGACGATTTGAGAAAACAATAAAGATAGGTGACATCCTCATCTCGGCCGTTCCTGTTAATCGAGGTTAGCAGGTATCATTTATCTACGCTTTTGAAAAATCCGGCAAAAAGCTGGTTTATGCTCCTTGCGATATCAATCCATTTCCGGAAGAAGGAAGTGAGATTCAAAACGCTGACTTGCTGATTATCCAGCCGGGTATATTTGAGAAAGGACTAAAGCACGATTTCGAATATCCTCCCGATCATATCTCAAGGAATACGTTATATACGTTCGAAGAGACTTTAGAACTTGCCGCCGTCTTGAGGTTAATAAAGTACTCTTCACTCATATGGAAGAATATTGGAACCGTAGTTATGATGACTATCTCACGCTGGAATCGGACGACCCTTTCATCCGGTTTGCCTATGATGGGATGCAATTAGAAGTATAATCCAAGGTTTGCACTACCCTTTCCCTCGTTGCAGAGACTTGACACTCAAAATCATGAAAACCAGCGCAAATGCCAGCAGTATAACCAATTCCATCCATATCTCACCCAATCCCCATCCACGAACCATCACCGACCGCATAGCTTCAACCCCGTAAGTCGGGGGGATGGCAAAAGATGCCCATCGTAGAAAACTGGGAATTGCCTCTACCGGCCAGAAGATTCCAGCCAGCAGAAATGTAGGCAGAATTATCATCGGCAAAAATTGTACGGCCTGCGCTTCCCTTTTTGCTGCAGCAGAAAGAAGAATCCCGAGGTTCACACTCACTAAAGCCAATAAAGCAACGATTATGTATGCCAGGAAAGGATTACCTTCAATAGTAACATTGAAGCCAACTGTGGCAATGATGAGCAGTAAAGAAGCTTGTACCATCCCTATAATGCCAAAGGCAATGACATATCCCAGCACAATCTCTCCATCACGCATGGGGGAAGCTTTCAATCGTTCCAATGTACCACTAGTCCGCTCACCGACAAAGGCCAATAATGTTAATAGCGTAGTCAGTAGAAATATGGCAAAGGCCATGATGCCCGGTACGAAGAAATCGATAAACTCAGCGTTTTCGCCATAGACCGGGGATTCACTCACACTGATCGGCATTTCGCCTCCGGCCTGCGTCAGCGTTTCTGTCATCGCCTCCCGCAATGTGACAGCTATAGCACTGGCTACGTTGACATTGCTTTTATCAGCCCTCAAATGAATAACGGCATTCTTTGTGGCGATGTTTTGCGAAAAGTCCTCCGGGAACACGAAAACCGCCCAGGCGTTCCCATCCTCTACTTTTTTAACTGCATTCTGTTCGCTATCCATGAAACGGATATTGAGAGTTTTATCATCAAGGTTTGATATAATCCTCTCAGAAAGATCGCCGCTATCGTGATCCACCACGATCACATCCACATCTTCAACCTCACCGCTGAAAGCGATTCCAAACAGAGTCATGGCTAAGATTGGAGCTAATAGAATTAAGGCTACAGTCCGCCGATCGTGTCTCAATCCGCGAAAAATTCTTTTTGTGATAGCCAAGGCTCGTTTAATCCGCATGATGCCCCCCTCTTCTGGCTAGTTCAAGAAACGCATCTTCAAGTGATCCGCATCCGGTAGATTGAATTATGTCTTGCGGAGACCCTTCAGTAATCAATTTGCCCTGCCTCATCATCCCGATCTTGCCACATCGGTGAGCTTCATCCATGTAGTGCGTTGTTATCACTACCGTGGCTCCCCGTTTGCCCAAGGTTTCAAAATACTCCCAAAACGACGCTCTCAGCTCGGGATCAACCCCGACTGTCGGTTCATCCATAAAAAGCAGTTCCGGATTGTGAATCATACTACATGCAAGCGAGGTTCGATGCCTCATGCCCCCACTCAGGTTCGAAACCGGTGTGTTACGCCATTTCGTAAGATCGACGAACTCCAATAGATTTTTTTCCGCCGAATCTATTTCCGCCCGGTTCATACCGTAAACCTCGCCAAAAAGGCATATATTGTCATGAATGCTAAGATCAAGATACAAGGCGGTTTCCTGAGGCATGTAACCGATCCTTGGCGCAATGGAGTTATCGCCAACCTTTTTCCCCAGCAAAAATGCCTCTCCACCGGTTGGCTTGAGGAGATCACAAAGCACCTTAATAGTGGTGGTCTTGCCAGAACCGTTGGGACCCAGCAAACCATACGTTACTCCACGATCGATCTTCAAATTTAAATGATCAACGGCTGTGAAATTCCCGTATTTCTTGACCAATTCCCGAGTTTCAACAGCTAATCCTTCTTCCATAACACCTCACTTGTTTGCCACTATGACAGCTGTATTCCAGGTAAAATACAGTTCCCCATCCTTGATTTCCGGATTCAAGTCTGCTTTATCACCATCCATCGAATCTATCATCATTCCCCGAATCGTTACCGCTGTATTATCGTCAGCTCCGCCTAATCGAATCCACTCATCAAAGGCCATTTGGTGAGGCCAGAGATCTACATTGGAAATCGTTAGTCCACTGGTTTTAAGCATTTCTTTCAGCTCCGATCTCCGCCATTGCCTGTACTCTGATGGGTCCCGAAGCTTTGCCATCTTATTGTGAAGTTCGCTTTTTTCCTTATCTTCAGCGGAAACAACATCCATGATCACAACTCTTCCACCCGGTTTGCATACACGCGCTATTTCATGAAAAGCTATTTGAGGATTTGCAAAATGGTGAACAGCCACCCGACAGGCAACAACATCAAAGCTATTCCCCATAAAGGGTTGATTATCGGCATCAGCAAGTGCCAGCACCGTGTTACTTCGACCCGTTAAAAGTTCGCGGGTTTTTTCCAGCATGGATAGTGCAAAGTCGGTAGCTATCACTTCAGCGCCGGTGTCAGCGATAGCTTCAGCTAAAAACCCGGTACCAGTAGCTACATCGAGTACCCTATCCGTACGCGAAATCATGGCTATTTCAAGTATCAAATCCAGGTTGCCTTTATTAACTAACAGGCTGCTATTGCTATATTCTTGCGCCTTTTTCCCAAACAGCTTCTGTGTAAGATATTGAGTTGAATCCGAATTGTCCGGCATATCTATCCTCGTTTCATATTTAGGATCGTTATTTATGTGCTACAACGATCGCTGCCATATACGTGAAGTAAACCTTCCCATCACGTATTTCCACACCCAGACCCGATTTGTCTCCGTCTACCGATTCGCGCATCATTCTTCTGATCTCATTAGCCCCTGGCTCAGCCGGATTAGCGATCGCCAGCCATTCCTCCATTTCCCAATGATAGCTCCACTTCTCAACTTCGTCTACTTTCAGGCCACAAGATCCGAACATTTGCAGCAGTTCAGAATACGAGTATTGTTTCACATGGGATGTATCTCTCAAACGTTCCATTTTATTGTGATACTCTCTGCGGTTATCATCCTCCGACGAAATGATATCCATTATCACTACTCGGCCATTTGCCCCACAGACCCTCTGCATTTCGCCTATTGCCTCTTCCGGTCGCGTGAAATGATGCAAGGCAACCCGGCAAGTGACCGCATCGAAATAATCGTCAACAAAAGGCAATCTCTCCACATCAGCCAAGCAAAATGATGTGTTTCCTTTCGTTTTTGGACGCGTCTGGTAAAGCATCTCAAGGGTGAGATCGGTAGCCATCACTTCCTTGGCTATTTTAGATAAAGCACCAGCCAGAAACCCTGTTCCGGTGGCCACATCCAATACACTATCATCCTCACTGACGTTGGCCATTTCGATTATGGTATTCAAGTTACCTTCATCAGCAAGAAGACAATTGGCATTGTAAGCCAGAGCCTGCCTGCCAAAGTTCTTTTGTACCTGGCGCTTATTCCCCTCCATACCTTCCGAACTCATCACTACATTTGATCCTTTGCCTGCTCGAATTCCTTTTGCAGGCTCTCAACTTCCAGAAAAAGTTCTTCCCACTCAGCAGTAAGGGATTCAATGGTATCCTTCAACTGACGATGTTTCTCGATGGTCTCCACCACCCGTGTATTGTCTTCATAATGGTCAGGATCGGCCATCATTTTCTGAATTTGCGTCATCTGCATCTCTAGATCAACAAGCTCTGTTTCTACCGCCTCAATCCGTTTCTTTATCGGTGAACTCTTTTTATAGTATTCATTCCTTAGTTCACCCGCAGCCTGTTTGCGACGACGGCTTTGGTCCCTGGCAGACACCTCCTTATTTTTTGAAATCTTCGGCATTTCTGCTGACTCATCTCTTCCCGATTCTTCTTTCCAAAAGAGATAGCTATCATAAGCACCCGGAAAGACTGTCAGTTTACCTTCCTTTACCTCGATGATCTTATTGGCAATTTGCTGAATTACCGTACGATCATGGGTAACAAAGCAAAGTGTCCCGCCATAGGCTTCGAGCGCATCAGTGAGGACTTCTCGGGAAGGAATATCAAGATGATTGGTCGGTTCGTCCATCAATAAGAAATTCGAAGGTCTCACCAGCATTTTAGCAATGGCTAGGCGAGCTTTCTCCCCACCGGATAGCACGGATACCCGCTTCTCTACATCATCACCACCAAAGAGGAAAGCTCCCAGAATACCCCTTAGTTTCTGTTCCGATTCATCCCCTGCAATTTTCCGCAATTCAGTCAAGACGGTGTTCTCCGGATCAAGGAGATCGAGCTGATACTGAGCATAGTAAGCAGTTTCCACGTTATGCCCCAGCTTGCGTTCTCCTTTTTCAAAGGATAATACACCAGCCAGCATCTTTAAAAGTGTGGTTTTACCAGCACCATTTGGCCCCACCAGTGCCACACAGTCCCCCCGATTCAGAACCAGATTGAGCCCTCGGTAAACCACATTAGTGCCATACGATTTTAAGATGTGTTTCAGCGTTATTACATCTTCACCACTGCGCGCCGGTTCCGGAAACGAAAGATGCATCTTTTTGGTAGACTTGGTAGATTCTATTCTTTCCATTTTATCCAAGCGTTTGATTCGGCTTTGCACTTGAGCAGCTCTTCTTTTATCAGCTCGGAAGCTCTCAATAAAGCGCATCTCTTTCTTTATCTTCTGCTCCTGCCGTTTCGCCGTAGCCTCCCTTACCTCCAGGTCTTTTTGCTTTGTCTTGATATAACTGTCATAGTTTCCGCGATGGAATATCACTTCGTCGTGATCAAAGGCAAGCACCCTGCTCACCACTCTGTTCAAAAAGGCCCTGTCATGCGAAGTGACCAGCACTGCGCCCTGATACGTTTTGAGGTAGTCCTCAAACCAAATACATGATTCCAGATCAAGATGGTTCGTGGGCTCGTCCAGCAGAAGCAAGTCTGGATTGAGTAGCAAAAGCTTGGCCAGAGCAGCTCTCATCAGCCACCCACCACTGAACTCAGACATGGAACGCCCAAAATCTGATTCTTTAAAACCCAGCCCTGAGAGAATCACCCTCGCTTCGTACTCAGCATCGTACCCACCAGCCGCCTCAAACTGATGCTGAAGTTCACCCAACTCACGCATGAGCTTAGGCGAAACCTCACCGTCAACCCCTTCTGCCAACTCCTCCTGCAACATCTGTATCCGATGCTCCATCCCTTTTATCCTTGTCGAAGCGCCAGCAACATCTTGCAGTAATTCCCGTTTTGATGAAGGCTTTATCTCCTGTTCAAGGAAACCGATATCCGTCCCCTTTCTCTTTGTCACGCTACCCGAATCGGCAGTCATGTTTCCTGCAATGATTTCAAAAAGCGTGGTCTTGCCCGAACCATTGGGGCCAATCACTGCGATTCGATCACGCGCTCCGACATTCAGCGTAACATTAGAAAATAGTGTACGATCCCCATATGATTTGGAAAGATTTGCAATACTCAACATGATGAGAATAACCCTCAGTAAATCATCCTACAACAATAGCTAAAGCCGAAGCAAGCAACTTTAAAATCCACATCTTATTGTGGGGCACTTCAAGCACTCCTCATCGTTTATGACGGGCAAGATGCCCGTCCTACGAGGACTTTTCTATTAGACTTCCGTAGGTCAGGCGTCCCGCATGACACGTGTGGACGCGTCTTTTACCCTGAATTCATGGCTATATTAAGATGCGATTGACCTGGAACACACACAGCAGCTTGACGACTTCGCTCCCATTGATGTAAACTCCCCGTAATCAGTATCTTGATGATCAAAGGAGGACTGGCATGTTCTGTACAAAATGCGGGGCACAAAATGGTGAAGCTGCTGAGTTTTGCACCAGTTGCGGAAACCCATTAAAAGGTGGTTCAAAAGCAACAACAGGGGTAGGAACAGCGACAGGGTTACAACGCCGGGACCCTATTATGGTTCTCATTTTTTCAATTATTACCTTCGGTATATACGGGTATTACTGGTATGTTATGACCAAACTCGAAATGAATGCCTCTGGTACTCAGATACCTACTGCATGGCTGATAATAATACCCATAATTAATTTCTGGTGGATGTGGAAGTTCTCCGAGGGTATCGAACAGGTTACTCAAGGAAAGATGGCTGGCCCAGTGGCATTCCTGCTTCTCTTCTTCATTGGCATGATCGGAGGAGCAATAATCCAAGATACGCTCAATAAATTTGTAGCAGAGTAGGAACACAGCGCGCTGTGTCTTTATTTGCTTCCGTTGCAGACATCCCATCGTTGAAGTCCGCAACTATTGCAAGTATCGCCTCTGCAATCTGGGGTCTTTATTCCCTTTATAGCTTTCTCGTATTCTTTTGCGAGAAAATCAACGCTTACCCCGGTATCTATATGGCCCCAGGGGAGCGATTCATCCAATGCACGTTCCCGTATATACTCCATTGGATCAATATTGCACTCCTCAAATGCCTGCATCCATTTGTCGAATTTGAACATTTCAGTCCAGGCATCGAAAACGCATCCCAACTGCCATGCTCTATGTATCGCCCGCCCTAGACGCCGGTCACCACGTGACATCACCCCTTCCAATAAACTCACCTTCGGATCGTGCCACGAAAGTTTTGATTCAGCTTTGCGCAAGCCCCGTCTCAAGATTTCATGTTTTATGTCTAGGTCCCCTCCAGTGTTCTGCGCTACCCACTGAAACGGTGTATGAGCTTTTGGTATAAAAGTAGATACATTTACTTTTATATTCGGTCTCTTTCCATCCACTCCTCTTATCCCTCTCACCCTTCGTGCCAGATCGACAATACCCATCACATCTTCTTCTGTCTCCGTGGGCAGCCCAATCATGAAGTACAATTTGAAACTTTTCCATCCATATCTGAGCGCCAATTCAACACATTGAATCAAATCGTCCTCGGATACACCTTTGTTGATAACACAACGCAATCGATCGGTTCCGGCTTCCGGAGCAAAAGTAAGGCTTGTTTTTCGATGGTTTTTAATCGACTTTGCCAGTTCCACCGAAAACGCGTCCGTGCGAAGGCTTGGCAGTGAGAGATTCAAGTGCTGTCCATCGTATTTTTCAGAGAGAGATACCACCAGTTCATTAATACCAGAATAGTCGCTTGTGCTGAGCGATAGTAGAGAGATTTCTTCATAACCGCAGTTTTTCTCAAGACCGTCTACCGCATCGATGACTTCATCAACCGATCGTTCGCGCACGGGTCGATAGACAACACTAGCCTGGCAAAAGCGGCAGCCTCTGGTACATCCCCGCTGAATCTCGACCGCTCCTCGATCATGGGTAATCTCAACATAGGGAACCACCGGGCTCACCACCGGAGCCGGTAATTCAGCAACTATTCGTCTTTCCACGGAAGCTTTTGCTTCGGGAATATCCGGAATAATTGAACCAAATCGGCCATTCTCCATATACTCAACGTGATAAAGACCTGGCACATATACACCACGTATCTTTGCCAGATCACGCAATAGATCGGTTTTTAAGGTTGATTCCTTTCTCTTCCAGAGATGGTAAGCCTCTACCAATTCCAGGATCACCTCTTCACCTTCACCAATCACAAAAGCATCGATGAAATCTGACATTGGTTCAGGATTTACCGCACAACTCCCCCCGGCAATAACCAGTGGCATCGTCTCATCTCGCTCAGCAGCCATGACTGGCATTCCAGATAGGTCAAGCATTTCCAGAACATTCGTATAGGCTAACTCATATCCCAGAGAAAATCCGATGATATCAAATTCACTAATAGCATGTTTCGTTTCCAGACCGAAGAGGAGTACACCGCCTTCCCGCATCTGGTCAGCCATATCGGTCCACGGAGTGAACACTCTTTCTGCCAGTACATCTTTTTTCTGATTCAATAGATTGTACAGAATAGCCATCCCCATGTTGGACATCCCAATCTCATACACATCAGGATAGGCAAGCGCAATCTTCACATCGATTGTGTCCCAATCCTTTGTAATCGAGTTCCATTCCCCACCCGTATATCTGGCAGGGCGATTTACCCGATGAAGTATCTGGCTCAGATCAAACATATATATTCTCCGATTTCTCTACATAACAGTCTTGTCAAAGTCCCAACTGGACGCTACAATCAAAGCATAGCATACTGATTCAGACGGGAGAGCATCAATGGGCAAGAAAACCTATCAATCCGGAGGAAGATACGCCAAACAAGGTACACAGCCAAAAAAGAGACGTCCTCGTAAACCAACAACACCGATGAATGCCAGTGCTGCATCTCCACAGGCAGATACCACTGAGGGCACTCTTATGGTGGCATCACAGCCAGCACGCCCTAGAACAAAGCGCGCCGATCACACTACGGGTTCCTCCTCATATAGCTATGTTATATCTGACTTAAAACGAACCGGTATATTTGCTGCAGTGGCTTTTGCCATACTGATCATCCTGGCTGCTGTTTTATAGGAAGGTTTTCTATATCCTAGAAACCTTCCTCATCATCCTCAAACATAGCTGATGCTCTGGGCAGCAAAGCGTGGTTTTCCTCTCGCTCTCTTTTTTTGTGACCCGAAAGGCTCTGTATCTTTTCCCTTGCCTCTGAAAGTATTTCACTTCCCCTTTCGACCTCCACATCCACTATCACCCCTCCCACGCCAGCTTCCAGTAACACATCCAGATCGGTCAAGTTCTGAGGAACATTCACCACTGCCAACTTTCCAGAATATGCGCATATTCGTTGATAATCGAGCAACCGGCCAATCGTTAAAGTGGGCAAGCTATCACCATCAGTAATAAGTATCGCATCGACAGAAACCTGACTGACTGCTTCAGCGAGGCCATCACCGAGTGTTATATCCGTCTCCAGCACCTTCCCCATCCTGTCTTCAATAAGCAACTGCGCCGGTACATCGGCGGTCATCACTACATAGTCGCAGCCTGCATCAGCCAGTTTATCTATGTCCTCACTGGTATTTGCCCCCAATCGCACACCCCAGGGAGCCTTTCCAATCGAGCCACTAATTTGCGAAATCATCTCTATCTGGCTAAGCGGCTTCTCAATATCAAAAAGCACTGCATCAGCGCCACCAGAGATAGCTTGTTTTACAGTGTTTCTATCAACGCTTCCAAACTGAGCAATGAGCATCATCGGGGCAATCCTGACCTTTGCCCTGAGGCCAAATCCCATCGGTTGCTCATTTCCACGCGAAACCTGCCCCAGTTTCTTGATGAATTCACTCATGTAAGTAGTTTAACTCCTAATCCGGACAAGCTGGCACTAATCCTTCCGATACCGGGAAGGATGCCACAGAGACACCGAGATAAATTATAAATACTTTGCGTTCTTTGCGAGAGAAAAAGTTTGCCATTTTGCACAAGACTTTGCTTTTCAGGGCCTAATCAAGGATCACTTCTTGACAGTCAAACTCTTGATGGCCGATCCAAGTCCTTCGAGTGTAAGCGGGAACATAGGATATGTTTGTCTTATCATTTCCACAGTGGGATGCCTCCAGAAATGCTCTTCCTCAGGATTAAGCCAAACGCAATGAGAAAAGTGATCCGCTATCTGCTGCAGACGAACAATGCCAGGAATTTCATTTCGCTCGTAGTAATATATCGCTCCATATCGATGGGTCAGCTCCGACGCCGCCATGCGTGCATCCCCCACCAGAACCACTTTATAATCCGAACTCAAATTACGAAACAGCCACTCGGTGTTAACTCCCTCTTCATGCTCGATATCCTGATAGACATTATCGTATACGCAGTTATGGAAATAGAAGAATTTAAAATCTTTGAAATGTGAAACGGAATGCGCCGCACTGAAGAGCCGCGAGCAAAGCCGGGCATAGGGAATCATCGAGCCGCCGGTGTCCATCATCAGCAATAGCTTGGTTGAATTGATGCGGCTGCGCATCCATTTGAGGTCGATATCCCCGGCATTGCGAGCAGTAGCATCAATGGTGCTATCGATATCCAGTTCTTCTTCGGGGCCAATTCTGCCCAGTTGACGCAATCCTCTTAAAGCGACCTTGATCTGCCTGACATCAAGTATCATGTCATTGCGATACCCCTTGAACTGTCGCTTCTGGGCTATCTGAACTGCTCCACGCCCCTTTGATTCGCCCCCAATCCTGATCCCGGCCGGATGTCTTCCACCATGACCAAACGGACTCGTTCCACCACGCCCGATCCAGTATCCGCCGCCATCATGCTGTTCGTTCTGTTCCTCCAGTCGCTTTTCCAGTTCTTTAATAAGTTCGTCAAGATCCCAATCATCAAACTGGGCCATTTCCTCTTCGGTGAAAAGCGATTCGATACTGGCAACGTTATCGGGGTCTTTGAGCCAATCAAGTATCTCATCTCTGATAGCATCTGGTGTTTCGATTCCCTCGAAGTATTCCTGAAAAGCTAAATCGTACGGATCGAAGAAGGTCTCGCTCTTTACCAAAATTGCTCTGGCAAGGAAATAGAACTCCTCCAAATTTGAGATGTACCCACTGGAGAGCGCCTGCATCAGCGTCATCCACTCGGTCAGAGTAACGGGAACACCTTTCCTTTTTAGAGTGTAGAAAAATTCTGTAAACATTTTAAAAAGTTGTCGGGGTTCAGGGTTCAGGGGTCAGCTTTCCCCAAATCCCTGGCTCCTGAATTAGTATCTCCAGCGGACATTGCGGTTGCCGCCACTATCGCTTGCCCGACCGCTGTATGCAGAGTTGAAGTACTCGTGGTCCACTTCCTTTTTGAGAAGCGTTCCGATAAAAGGAATTTCCTCTGAAATCTTGTCATGAGGGATACCCCCGAGCATTAGGGCCTGCAACCAATCGAGCAATTCACTGGTTGACGGTTTCTTGCGAAATTCATCCACATTTCTGAGGGCATAAAATACTTTGAGTGCCTCTTTCAGTAGATTCTTTTCAACATCGGGATAATGCACGTGGACTATTTCCTCCATTCCCTCTTTATCCGGGAACTCGATGTAATGAAAAACACAACGGCGCAAGAAGGCATCCGGGAGTTCCTTTTCCGCATTGGAGGTAACGATCATGATAGGCCGATGTTTGGTCTTGATAGTCTGTTTGGTCTCTGGTATATAGAACGTCATCACATCCAGTTCGTTTAATAGATCGTTGGGGAATTCCAGATCAGCCTTATCAATTTCATCGATTAGCAACACCACTTGTTCATCGATATCGAATGATTCTCCCAATTTACCCAGATTGATATACTGACCGATATCCGAAATGTCTTTATCTCCAAATCGGCTATCATTAAGTCTCTGGACTGTATCATACACATACAGTCCTTCCTGAGCCTTGGTGGTCGATTTGATATTCCATACGAGAAGTCGCTTATCCAATCCTTCAGCGATACTGTGCGCCAGCATTGTTTTCCCTGTTCCCGGCTCGCCACGGATCAGCAATGGTCTTCCCAAAGCAATCGAAACGTTCACGGCGCTTTTTAATGGCGCTGATGCTACGTAATCGTCTGACCCTTTAAATTTATCAAATTCCTTATCGAAATACGGCATTTATAATTCCTCCTGGACTTGATCCATGTATTTGCGCTTACCAGCAAAACTGAAAGGCATTCATATTTATTGTATCACGATTGGGGTGAAGGGTTCAAAAATTGAGTAGCGGGCAAACTACGTGATTGACAAATCCTCCCCAAATCCACCATCAAACTATGGAGTGAACAAACTGTAGAGGCGC
>JABMQN010000142.1 GCA_013203045.1 Chloroflexota bacterium | reverse complement strand
GTCAGTTCACTCCAATCTTTACTGTCGGAAGCTGGTTCGTCAGCTTCACCTTGCTAACTGGCTTCATCCCAGCCAAGTACTCCCCAAAGAGCTTGTTCTGCTGGGGTGAGATCTGTCCAATCGAATTCATACCAAAACTCTCCCTGAGCCTCACCTCCTATAGAGGGTAGAAAATGCCAATATTTTTCATCGTAACCCAACTGCTCGGCTGCACTACGCTCTTCATCGGTCAGTTCACTCCAATCTTTACTGTCGGAAGCTGGTTCGTCAGCTTCACCTTGCCAACTGGCTTCATCCCAGCCAAGCACTCCCCAAAGAGTTTGCTCCGCTGGAGTGAGATCAGTCCAATCGAATTCATACCAGAACGCTCCCAAATCCTCACCCTCAACAGGCTGGCGTATCTCTGACGTATCTTGTTCGTCTGGAGTGGATGAGTTGCTGCAGCCTAGCAATAGCCCCATACCTATCAACAGGATCATGGAAAGACCTGACCCCAATAAATTGATCCAGGTAAGTTATCGCCGATTGGTCACACATACGATCTATCGTATATCTTGGGGTCGTTAGTAAAGCAAATTGCGTGTCTTTCGTTGACGTTTAGTATTGTTAATACAAAAAATAATCGCTGAAAGGGTCTTTAGTGTACTTTGTCTTAAATCAAATCAACTGTTCACACCTTTAGTGTTTATGAATCCCGCAAAATCAATATCTTGTTCATTATTAACATTATAACTGTGGGTTTTCGGCGTTTTTCACGTATTTTTAAACGATAATTCGCAACTCTGGTAACAAACCTCCCTTGATCATATCTCGATCCCAATTAGCTTTTTGCGTCATCACTTCCCATATTGGAAGCACCTGAGCAGTCAACGTTTTTCGGCATCAGAAGTGTCTGTAATCGCAACGGACTATTAATCCGGATGTAATGGATTCGAAAACCGAACGGCTCGCCAGATTTAGCTAAGTTCTCTATATTCCTTTTTCTATTTAGGCTTATGCTTCATCCTGTTTTTAAGATTTACTTCATCGTCATCAGATTTATCAGATTTATACTTGTTCTGTTCAGCTAATCGGACGGTTTCATTAATGCGATCTCGGCGCATTTGTATGCTGTTGGAATGCGTTATTCGCCAGATAAGCTGCTTCCGGCGCAGGGAAGGGAATTTTCTGAAATAGTCCTGGGCTTGTTTATTGGTTGCCAAAGCCGTTTCCAGATCAGCCGGTATATCAGATGAACGCCTTAGCATAGTTGCATCACATTCACCACTTTCTACAGCTTGCTTAAATATCTCTAATCCAGTTTCTGTCATACGTCCCTGTATGATCATGTTTGATGCACTTTTTTTGTTTGCCTCGGACCAGTAGCCGTCTTTTTTTCTAAGTGAGTATCTCTGAACAAACTTTTCATCGTCTATGTCTCGCAACAGGCCATCGATCCATCCAAAGCATAAAGCCTCATCCACGGCATCCTGGTGCGTTATGCCTGTTTTACCTGTGTGTTTCATGTAACGCACAAGCCATACTTCATTCCTAGTAGTGTGGTTTTGTTCCAGCCACTTTCTCCAACCGTCCTTGTCGACAAAGTAAAAATATTCTTTCATTATCGATACTCGCTATAAAACACTCTGGCTATATTAAAGGCTGAGATATAAACAGATTGATATTCTCAATGGGAACACCGTCAATGTAAAGCACCCTCTCATGAGAGCTGATTTCAGCGCCGACGGGAGGCGACACGTTTTTTTGTATGAGGAGATGGTGCATTCTCGCGACTTGGATAGTCTAATTCGAATTGCATATTATCGAGTATTAGATGCTGCATGGTTACGGTGGTGGCGACTTCTTCTCCGGCGCCCCAACGGATGCGCATATCATCTCCCACTATCTCAAGGACTTCATATGAGCCCTTCCTGTTTTTGTAAGATTCACCCACTTCAAACTCAACGCTGTTCATATACTTCCTCCCTCTTTAGACAATTTTCTTACCACACTTAACAGGCTGTTAAAGTATCTGTTTTGCAAACATTCGCACTATTCTGCTCCCAAAGTCATATTTATCGACTGCTTGCAGATCGTACGGAGTTGCGGCAACGGCGACAATAAACCGATCTCCCATCAATGGGCTCAAACGGCACTTCGGTATCAATACCACACTCAGCGCATGTGGCAGGATACATCATCCGCAGCGTGCTGAAGTTTGCATAGTTACCAAAACCACCACCCTGGTCTGCTTTCCTCCCCAAGCGACAACGGGGACAACGCCGGGGGTTGTTGATGTAACCCCGCATAACGAAAGACCGCTGTTCTTCAGGGTCGAATATGAACATAGTCCCACAATAGGAACACGTCAGCGTCTTACTGGTAAATCTCATTGGTTGACCTCCTTAGAAATCGACGAATTCGTTAGACTGCAGCCTCATAGTCCCTAAACAGGAGGCCTCTTCTTCGCGCGCACTGGCTGGCTATCGATATCACATTCCACCTCGTCGGAGATTTTTGATCGTATTCGCCTGCCATTTGACTTTGAATCCTTGAAGTAATACCCGATTCCTCGCCATCCAAGAATGTACTTGGGACTTTCCGGATCCTCTTCAATCTTCTGGCGCAGATGAGTGATATAGAGCCACACATATTGGTCTTGCCCTTTGTACTCTGGTCCCCAGACAGTCTTCAATAAAGATTCCTGGCTAAGAACATGTCCAGCATCCGTCACCAATCTGTACAAAAGACGATTTTCTGTTGGTCTGAGTCGGACTTCCGTACCTCTGACAACGATCGTGCTTCGTCCAAAGTCGATGGAAATATCATTATCCACCTGAACCAGTTCCGATGGTGTATCGGTGTTCTCCACTCTGCGAATGACCGCTCCTATTCGAGCGAGTAGTTCTTGCTGCCTAAATGGTTTGGAGACGTAGTCGTCGGCACCCAGAACAAGCCCCTTGACCTTGTCGAAATCCTTCCCCATCACGGTAACCATGATGACTGGCACATCGGAAACCGCCCGAATACGCCGCAGGGTTTCAAACCCATCCATTTCCGGCATCTGTATGTCCAAGGTAACTAAATCTGGATTTTCCTCTTCAACCTTTTTTAACGCTTCACTGCCTGTATAAGCAGCTATAACTTCGTACCCCTCTAAGCTCAAGTTCATTTCGATAGCATCAACAAGCCTAGGTTCATCGTCAACCACCAGGACTTTCTTTTTGACCTTATGTTGTTCTGATATTTCTGCTACATCCTGTACGTCATGCACACGTGACCTCCTACTCCTGCCGCAAACACTACTTCGCTGGTGCAGTATATTTATCATTCAAACCACCTCGAAATGCCTCAGGGATGAGAGCACCGATTGTTACGCTGGCCGCACATAGCACACTATCAGCCGCGCCATAGTAGACAATTACCTCGTCATCCGCACCCAACACTTCTTTGTTTTTATCTCTGGGTACAGCTCCACACGTAAAAACAACATTGGCGGTCCATGACTTTCCATCACTTCCCACTTCCCAATCATTCTCCGGTTCAAGGATTGGATTTGGAGAGCGATAAATGAGCTTGGAAGGAATGGTAAAGTCTACCAACATGACTCCTAACCGATAAACGTGAGCATAGTCAACACCGTGGGTTATCAATAACCAGCCGTATTCAGTCTTTATCGGTTGTGCACCCGCGCCAATCTTGTGACCGTCCCACATCATCCCCGATGTTGATCCGGCCAGGATCATGTGTTCTTTCCTGGACCAGGGTACATTCAAGTGACTAGAGAAGGTGATCCAAATGTGAGGATCGACGCGATGTAGCATCGCAAATTTACCATTGAACCGTTCAGGAAACAGAACCGCATCTTTATCGGTAAACCCAGGGAAAACCAGGCCATGACGTTTCCAGGCTTCCCACCTGAAATCAATGAAGCTCTCAATATCAATGGAAGCAAGGTCAATCTGGGCAGTGACTCCATCGAAAACAATGTATGTCATATATACACGGTCTTCTATCAGAGTGAGTCTTGGGTCCTCACATCCTTTTTGATCAAAAACAGCACTTGGTTCAAAAATGGGACTTGTCAGCCTTTCGGTGAATTGAAGGCCATCTTCACTGATAGCGAGCCCAATTCGAGAGATTTGATCGTTCCCAAAGGCCCGATAAGCAAGATAAACTTTGCCATTCAGGCGGATAGCGCCGGCATTCAGTACGTATTTCGATTCCCAAAAATGGTCTTTAATGGGCTCAAGGATAGGGTTACCATCAAAGCGAATTAGTTCCGCTGCAAGAGGTTGCTCTGGGAACGTAGCCACCGGCGTGGTAGGCACCATTTTGTCCGCCTCGCTGTCAGTACCCAGTAAAATAGGAGCCAAGTTTTCAGATTCCTTCCCTTGGGACATCAACTCTATAATACTTTCTTCTACTTCCCGTTCATTGCCACCAAATGCCTTGTAATATTCCACCAGAAACTCTCGTGAGGCCCAGTCTCTTTCCACATGGATTGAAAGCGGTGGAGGGAACGCAGTACCACCTTTAAAGCTATAACTTGCCCATGACCATGCCGAACAGGTGACAAATTGACCATCCGGGAGTATCAGCGCAAGATGGTAAGAATCAGCAAGAGCAACAAACTTGTCAGCAAGCTGCTGGTTTCCATCCGCTGCAATACGGTCGGCCATTTGGCGAATTCGCTCCACAAGGATGCGCTGGTTGCCATCTTCAAATATATTGTGTGCCGAAAGTGCTTCCTGGCCCCAGTGCCCTTCGATAGAATTAACAACCTTACGACCGAAATCTCTCTGTACTTCAGCGAATTGCTGCCAGATTTCCCCGAACCTCTCTGCTTCTACGATATCCTTAGCAATGGTAGTGAAGTATCGCAGCTTGGGATATTCTCCCCCCATCCCCTTATGGAGGTTACTCACCACAATTCGAGAGGTGAGCTTATCCAAGGCGGTCGAATTACGCAATTCTACAAGCGCAGGAAAATCTTCGTGTCGGACTATGACAAACTTGATGTCACTCGGGGCAAAATGCTCTGGCCTGAGTTCTTCGCTTAGGATTTGCCATAATCCTTTGAGGTACTCACGCTCTTCTGTCCATTGGGCCAATGCCAGTACGTCACACGGATCGTGCTCTTGCAGGGTACTGGCTATATTTGCATGGCCTAGTTTAGTCAATAGGATGAGCGGCGGACACTCATAAAGTATGTCCACCGCTATCTTAGGAATTAACGAGAATGAGTCATTTCGTGGGAAGATATTGAATATCGTGTTAACCGTTTGGTTAGTGCCCTCTACAGTCGATAAATCACTATGTGGGATAAACGCATCTTCCACTGATCGTAGAAAATCCTTTATTGCCAGGGTAATTTCGACGGAGTCTGCCTCCCTGGACACATGCAACCGATCGAATACAAAGCTCTCGAACTCCAACTTATGCTGGGTAAATATATTTTCGTAAATACCGTTGGCTGTTACAGTGTTACCATCTCGCCCAACAAGTTCGGTTGGAACAATCAACTGAACACCGGGGATAAACTCCCGGAAAGTAACCGGCGGTACCGGTGGCTCTAACGATGCGGCTTCTTTATCCCAAGCAACAATTAGGAGTGGCTTCTGTCTTCGGAATTCATCGGCAAGTTCATCGATCTCCTTCTCAGATTCGAGGGATAACAACCTTTCTTTCTCTTCAGAAGGTAATCCAGCCAACTTGTGTGCTAGTTCGTGTAACCTTCCGGCCCGACTCGCCGTAAAACCATCATGTAGAGGGACCAAGGCATTGAGTAAATCACCCCTAGTGAATCCCCTGCCGAAGGCGTAAGCGAGCAGTAGAGCATACACTACTTCGGCCCATAACCGGGGAGGAAAGTTGAATAATTTAGTATCTGATCGAGATAAATTTTGCAATTCATTATAAGTTTCTTGACTAAAAATACGTTCATATAATGAATAGTAGCTGTGGAAACCGGCTTGATATTTCAGTGCAATTAAGTGAGGCTTCATTTCGGAAGATTCGATTACGGACACCTTGGGTGTTCCCACAGCGGGCAATCTTATTAACATGGGAACAGAGTGTTCGTTTCTAACACTGGCCCACCAATCTCTATCATTGAGTATTTCGCCGAAGAGCGCATTTGCCAAATGCCTGAGAACTATATCCTCCTTGCCACCCGAACGTCGGTGAATCTTCGCGCCCAAATGAGCCTCACAGATACGTGCATCGTTAGTGACAGCGGCAGTGGCTAACCAAGCATCAACACCATAGCCGCTAAACTCAGTTTCCCATGCATATCGGGGATTCCTTAAATACGCGCGTAGTAGATGGTGCGCTATCCCCCACTGCCCTCCCACTAGGTGTCGAATAGGCTGATTGTAAATGGCCGCTAGCAAAGGGTAGGTCAGGTGACTGCACACGAGTGCATCGAAGTAATGCAAATCAAATCGTGAGACAATCATATCTGCTTCACCGGCTTTGATAGGATCAATAAGAAGACGAATCCATTCAGGTGAAAGACCTATAGTATCTCCATTTTCGTTTCGACTAAGTAAATCAGCTTCGAGCAAAACCACATCAGCACCGAGCCTCTCAGCAATCTCGAAGATTGCTCGAATGCCCCAGCCTTTTCCATTTAGCAGTTCGTCTTCTAAAAGGAACGTAATGTGATCCGTATCCATAAGATTCGAGGCTGAGTTAATTGATTCAAGCGCCTGTCTTCCTGCTGGTGAGCCTGCGCAAACTATGACAGCTTTGGAATCTTGATAGTAAGTACGAATGCCCTCAATTGCGGTTTCAATAACACTGGGTAGCGTATCAGACTCGTTGTAGAATGGAATGCCTATTACAATATCAGCATGTTCGATCTGCTGGGCCTGCTCAAGTGGTGCAAGCATGCAGTTCCTAAAATGCTCTTCAATTTCTTCAAAGGGTGCTCTGTGTTCGGTCGCCTTTTTGGCGTTGGCTCCAATTGCTGGCTTACCCAAGCCGTGGTTTTTTCTGTGTTTATCAATAATGCTCGTCATTTCTGGTCTCCCAGCAATTGCTCCCCAAACACGCAATCGCCACACTTGAGTCAATGAAAGGCTATGTAGTTACACTCACAGTTCCGACAACTTTTTCGAGCCTGTTGGAAGCAACCGGGGCATCTATTATTGAGGAATACACCGGTACTTGAGTAAAGTCAAAGTTTGGTTTTATTGCACAATATCGCTCGGATAGAACGATGTCCGCGATCTCACTATGTTGAAAAGCTTGTTTGTCCCAAGAATAGTCTGCTGCATATTTGGAAGTGCTCTCTTCAATTCTTTCTACCTTCTCCTGAACAAGAAGCAAGTCCTTTATCTTGAGCAGGAGCCTATCGAAGTTATCATCAACAAGTTGCCCCGCATCTTTCAGCATCTCACCAACACCCTCAATATCACGGCCCGCAATAATTGCACCTGCACCGAGAGCATGTGATAGCGCGCCGCTTTGAGTACATTCTCGAGGCCAGTACAGATTCACATCAAAAGCGCGCTGTGCTACGGGAAGCATGTACTGCGGCAATCGAGTTTCTATGAGGAATTGGTTCCTGAGATTGCTTTGACAACGTAGTTCTTTTACATAGACTTCTTGTTCTTTATCTCTAATGCTACCTATCCGCAGAGCCACTATCTTGATGCCCGGAATGATACTTTCCAATTTCTCTCGTGCACTATAGAGAAGCTCCGATTGCTTTGACGGGTCCAAGAAACCAGCTTGGCCAATGACTACAGTACATGGATCAGTAAATACCCGATTGCTATATAGAGCTGCCTTGGTGGCACTATCAATATCCGAGTCATACAAAAGGAAATCGTGCAGGCGCTTCTTGGCCTCTGTTCTTGTCAAGTGAGCGATCTCAGGATACGAATGAATACCATGTTTCAGCCCGAATACTTTGTCTCTGTATTCGGGGAACGCCGAGGTAACCGCTTTGTAGACGCCTAAACTAAAGACCGTAATTCCATCCACATTAGGTAATAACGACTTGAGGAGATCGTATTGGTTCCTACGCAATCCACTCGGTGTTTCAGTGCTCTGGAAATGAAGCGTGTGGAATGTCACTAATTTTGGTACATTGAGTTCAGTGAGTACAGTAGTGAATTTATCATCACCGCGCCAAATATTGTTTTCGTGCTGAAACCAAAGGACGGTGTTATTGGCTCCATTCCCGTCTAATCGTTTCAGACCATCCAGTATTGCCGTTGAAGAATAACTATCTCGGTCCTCAATGCCATACCAGACACGATCTGATGGAAATCCGTTTTCATTGGAAACGGGCATCTCACAGTGAGCCAGATCGAAAGAAATCACTCCCCATTGATCGATGGGGAGTCTATTGGTTATGAAATGGGTATAGTCTCCGATACCACAAACCATGGGTGTGTATGTTCCGAGAAAAACGATTGCTGACATTTGTGATTCCTCCTGGGTTGTATTGTGCGGCCAATTGTGAAGCGGACCAACGGGGTATTCACTTGAGCTTGATATCGGCTGTGGACCTAGGGGCAGTGCTTCGATTTGAACTCGATTGCTCGATTACCATGATTGGTCTCATCTCGTTTTTGAATGCAAAGGATTATGACTTGGCTACTGTATTATTTGCACGAACGCTTGAACTACTTCAATATTTCCAGCGGAACTAGTTTAGGATTGAGAAGTTTCTTTCGGATCTTCATTTCGTCCCGCAATGATTCATTATTTAGTTTCTCTTCACGCTTTATTTGTTGCCTTGTTCGCCATAATTCTCGTAAGCGCTCCCACGATAATTGGTCATTGGATCTCTCCTGGCTCATTAGTCCTGCTCCTTCATAAAAGCCATCTTCATTTGGGGCAAAGTTAGGATTACCCCAAAAATCCACCACTTTCGTACCTTTGTTACCTGATATATAGTTTAAGGAGATTGTGTTAGAACAACCCAAGAATTTCCTTGGGTTATAATAAGAAAACCCTTAGAACTTCATTAGAAAATGAAAATATTCAACAACCATCTTGAGAAAAACCATAGATACGTTTATGCTAGTAGCTATGACCAAGGTTTCGCGAGGTTCCCAAACTGATCCAAAACATTGGTTTGAGACAATTGTGAATTACAGCGCCGATGGAATCATAGTGATCAGTCATGATCGTCAACTAAAATTTGTCAACCCTGCTATGGAAAATCTCACTGGTTTGAATAGTGACGAGTTAGTCGGTGGCAAATGTTACGACATCCTCAAGCCGAAGGACAGCGAAAGCAAAAACCTCTGCCAAACTGGGTGCCCTCTACTCGGCGAAACTGAAGGGGTTTGTCATGTCCGGGGTACGATATCAAATAAAGATGGCAAGCCAATCGACGTTGGGATCAGTTATTCAATAGTGCGTTCAGCGAAGAATGATCCTATTGCAGTAGTAGGTGTTCGAGATGTCACCAAACTCGCCGAAGTCGAAGAGTTGAGATCCTCATTACTCGCACGGATTTCCCATGAACTCCAGACTCCAATCTCTATCATCAAAGCATACGCTAGTACTCTGGCTCGTCCAGACGTGGAATGGAGCAAGAAAATGCTCTCGGAAAAACTCCAAGCCATTGAAGAAGAAAGCGATCGACTCAGCGCAATTGTTGGCAAGCTCTTGTATTCGTCCCGTCTTGAGTATGGAGCGATCAAGTTAAACAAACTCACTATTGACCTGCGCAAGGAAACTCAGAGGATAGCCAAAAGGGTTGCAGGCTCGGTGGATAAACATCAGGTTGAGATAGACTTTTCTCCTGACTTTCCACCAATATTTGCCGACCCAGAGAAAATAGAAGAAGTGTTCACAAACCTTATCGAGAATGCTATCAAATTTTCCCCCAACGGTGGGGTGATAAAAATTATAGGCAGCCGTTCACATGAAGAGGTGTCAGTCAGCGTATTGGATGAGGGGATTGGGATTCTCCCTGAGGACAGGGAAAAGCTATTTGACCGATTCTACAGGGTGGAGGATGTCTTGACAGCATCAACCCAGGGAACAGGGCTAGGATTATACATTTGCCGAGCGCTTATCGAAGCACACGGCGGCCAAATCTCAGTAGAGGAAAATCCCGGGAAAGGCGCTTGTATCATGTTTAGCCTGCCCATATATAAATAACCATGATACACACGTGTGTGGATATCGTGAAGAAAGGCGATAATGGAAATTAATAGCCACCAGCAAAGGAAGACAATTCTAGCTGTGGATGATGAGCCACGGCTAATTGAAGTTGTGAGTTTGAACCTCGAATTGGAAGGCTTTGATGTTATCAGTGCATCCAATGGCTATGAGGCCTTACAGAAACTTACAGAACGAATACCAGATCTAGTTATCCTAGATGGTATGATGCCTGAAATGGATGGCTTTCAAACCCTAAAAGAGATCCGTGAGATATCAACCGTACCAGTTATCATGCTAACAGTCCTGGGTGAAGAGGTTGACAAAATAAGAGGACTTGAACTGGGTGCCGACGACTACATGATAAAACCTTTCAGCCCCAAGGAGCTAGCAACTCGCGTGAAGGCTATACTTCGAAGAGCCGAGATGCCGACGCTTACACCGAAGACGGAAATCCAAGTGGATGATACTTTGGTAATCGATTTCAGCCGCCGTAAAGTTATCGTCAGGGATGAAGAGGTTCACTTGCGACCAACTGAATATAGGCTGTTATACCACCTTGTGAACAATGCCGGTCACGTAATGACGCATGAAAGTCTTCTCAGACGTGTATGGGGGCCTGAGTACCGCGACGAAGATCACTACGTATGGCTATATATCACCTACCTACGCAAGAAAATCGAAAAGGATCCTAAGAACCCTGAATACATTTTAGGTGAACGCGGGATCGGCTATCGCTTCAAGGAATTCCCGACATAATAAACCAGGTACTCATTATACAAGTCCTTTTGGAGATGGCAGTTTTGAGGCTTTCGCTAGATATGGACACGCCTATCCCCATTTTAGAGCGGTGGCTCGAGCAAACCAGAATCAAGGATCCGGGTGC
>JABMQN010000141.1 GCA_013203045.1 Chloroflexota bacterium | reverse complement strand
GGTGGGGTTGGGGGGCCACACAACACAGCCGGATCATAATGGGGTAGGGGGAGGTATAACTGCTCTCATTGCAGGATAAACACAATGGTTGGCATAATCACTAAAGGGCCTTGTAACGCCTGTTTAGTTGCCGGATTAATAATTACATTTTGGGAGACAACAGGGTAATTCTGAATCTCATTCACTACATGGTTGATTCTAAATGAAACGTGTTTCAGCTCACTCCCATCCCGCCATTTCTTACTTCATCATGGTTCTGCTTGTTTCGAGCCTCGTTTTTGGGTGCCAATCGGATAATGAGACACCCAGACACTTGGATTCTCTTTCCGAAGCCCAACTCCTGCCAAAACCCAGTGAAACGGTTGACATTGATACAGGAACAAGTTTCATCAACATCCTCTCCTCAAATCCCCAAACGAACTTCCCGGAATCACTTACGTTCAATGTGGAAATCGAAAGCTCTCATGAGATTACCGATATTGAACTTCAGTACCAAATCAACAAGGTGACTACAGCTTCTGTTATTACCACCATCACACCTGACTTCACGCCTGAAAACCACGTTCTGGCAAGCTGGACCTGGGATACTCGAAAAGCCAGCCTTCCCCCAGGTGCTGAGATAAATTACCAGTGGCTCATAACGAACGCTGCCGGAGACGAACTTGAGACCGAACTAACCACGTTCGTATTCGAGGATTCACGCCATAGCTGGAACGAACTAGTTGAGGGAAATATACGTTTACTCTGGTACAAAGGCGATGCTGATTTTGCTCAGGAACTTATGGGCGCTGCACAGGCAGCACTTGAGACGATAGCTCAAGACACCGGTGCTATCCTTGAGAGAACCGCCCGCATATACATTTACGCCAGCACTCGCGACCTGCAAGATGCCCTCATATTCCCCCAGGAATGGACCGGAGGGCTTGCCTTCACCGACTACGGCATAATTACAATCGGAATATCTCCAAGTAGCCTATCATGGGGTAAAAAGACAATTGCACATGAGTTAACTCATCTGGTTGTCCGTCAAATGACATACAGTCCTTTAAGTGATCTGCCAACCTGGCTGAATGAAGGATTGGCTATGTATGCCGAAGGTGACTTGAGAGGAGACCTTGAAGATTCACTGGAAAAAGCCATTTCAAACGATACCCTGTTTTCTATCCGAAGCCTGGGAGGCAGTTTTCCTGCCGATCCCGATGAAGCCAGTCTTGCCTATGCCCAGAGCTACAGCATCACGGTGTTTTTAATCAACAACTATGGTAGCGAAAAGATGTCTGAATTACTCGGGGTATTCAAAAGAGGTGCCAGCTACGATGAGGCTCTGTTGGAGGTGTTCGGATTCGATGTTGATGGATTGAATATTAAATGGAGGGACAGTCTTTGATTGATATCACAGGATCAATCAGCACCTGAAACGGAATCCACCGAAATCGTTTGCGATTTCTTTAGTGAGTTACTTTGCAAAGAACACTGTTGTTAATACACTATGACAGGAAGTAAACCTGATCCCCTATGCCGTTCTGGTAGCATTCTCTTTCTGTAAAGGAGGGGCTTCATTTTCAGCCAAAATGTCATCCTGCCCAAATACCTCCTCCTCACCTCCCCAATCACCCATCTCCCCCATTTCCTCAGCCAGTTCATCTTCGATATCGTGCATAACCAGGGACCCTTTGACATAGGGATTGATTTCTTTAACTGATCCCGGCGGAAACGAGGGATATCCCAATTGACTTGAATGCTGGAAGGTCTCCCTTATAATTATTGTGACATTATCATCCCTTGAACTACTCACAGCTGCCTTGTACTCATTTCCGCCTTCCATTAATTCCGAGAGCCGTGACTCTATTCTGGATTCAACCCTACCTAGATACTCACCGGAATCGTTGGTCACAATGAGTTTTTTTCCATCTACCTGAAGCTGGACTTCTTCCCCGGCAGATAGCTTTGCCAGTATTTCTGTGTCCCCAGTGTTATTTAAACTGACCATCCTGGCTTTGCTGGTATCCTGAATGAAGAATCTCCCATCTATTCCTCGAGATTCTTTCGCAGATCGCTTCTCATCCTTTAGGTGGACCAAACGCTTGAGGTTTCTCTGGGCAATAGTATTTCTTGGATCGAGTTCCATTACTCGCTTGTAAGCCTCTCTCGCTTCCGAATTCCGGCCAAGCTCTGCCAACGCCTTCCCCAAGCGATTATGGGCTTCAATATCACTGGGAGAGACTTCTATTATACTCTGATTAATGGCAACGGCTTCTTCCCATCGCCCTTCTATAGCCAACTTTACAGCTTCATCGCTAATGTTGTTTCCCATAGTGTTCTCCTCACAAAATGATGTAATTAGAACACGCCTAGCGCAGATTCTCAACCCTCCCCCTCGGCTCTCCTCTAATTTCCCCGAGAGAAAGTGCAATCTCACGATGCTCTTAGCTATGCATGCCCTTTGAGTTGTTCTGCATCATATCATGTTTTATTCAAGAGTACAATACGAAAAAACACGTAATTTTCCCCTACAAGAAACGCTCATTTTATTAAACCGGTAATTAAAAAGAGACCTTATACAAAGTAAGGGGGTCGGGAATCAGGGATCAAGGGGAACGGGCAGGGCTGCGGGGGCCGCAGGCCCCCGAAAGACAAATGGGCGGGATGGGTGGGAGCAGCACAGCCGGATCATAAACGGGGTAGGGGAAGGTATAACTGCTCTCGTTGCCGGATAAACACAATAGTTGGCATAATTACTAAAGGGGCATTATAACACCTATTTATTTGCCGGATTAATAGCATCATAAACCAGTGACGTGGTAGATGCGCTCAATATCCAGGCTCTGCCGCACCAAAGCCGCGAGCTTATCATACTGTTCTTCTTTAGATGGCAACGTATTTCCCACATTTCCAAATTTGTAGCCTTGCTTTATGTTTTCTAACAGGGAACGACGGAAAGCATCGTCGTCAAATAAACCATGAAGATACGTGCCAAAAACTTTCCCATCTCTTCCCAGAGCACCATCACTGTGCGTTCCTTCATCTTCCGATTTTTCGATGATATCAAAGGCACCTGAAGTATCGCCTAATACCGTTTGGCCCATGTGTATTTCATAGCCTGTGAGTACTTTTCCGGTAATCCCATTCAATATGCCTTCCTCAGCCACAACCTTTGCCGTCACTTGATGAGTTGTCTTCTCCCCTTCAAACATAGTTTTTATGTCAAGCAATCCAAGCCCATCGACAGATTTTAAATCAGACTCAATTCCTTGGGGATCTTCGATCTTTTTGCCCAGCATCTGGAAACCACCACAGATTCCGATAACAGGTGTCCCTTTCTCAGCATAATCCACTATCGCCTGGGCTAACCCGGTATCTTTCAGATGCCCCAAATCAGAAACAGTACTCTTGCTGCCCGGAACAATTATCAGATCAGGACTACCCAGTTGCCATACGGCGGTAATGTATCGCAAACGAACTCCGGGCTCCTGTTGTAGCGGTTCAAAATCAGTTGAGTTGGAAATCCGGGGAAGGTGGATAACCGCAATATCTATCGCAAATTCATCATCATTACTCAGGCGACGTATCGAATCCTCCTCGTTTATCATGATATCGTGATAGTACGGAACGACTCCCAGAACTGGAATGCCTGTATATTCCTCCAGATAGTCAAGCCCTGGTTCAAGAATAGAAACATCCCCACGAAACTTGTTGATAATAAACCCTTGAATCCACTTGCGCTCCTCTTCTGTGAGAAGCACTACTGTCCCGACCAGGGAAGCAAACACCCCACCTTTATCAATATCCCCTACCAAAAGAACAGGTGCTTGTGCCATGTCTGCGATTTTCATGTTGACAATCTCAAATCGGGTGAGATTGATCTCCGCAGGACTCCCCGCACCCTCAATCACCACTACATCATACTCGGAGCACATACGATCTAATGATTTCTCAATGATCGGGAGCAACTCCGGCGTATATTTGTAGTAATCCCGCGCGCTGACAGTCTTCCAGGGTTTCCCCATAACTACCACTTGCGATTTGGCATCGGCTTCCGGCTTTATAAGTACCGGATTCATATCCACCCCAGGTTCGATCCCCGCCGCTTCCGCCTGCACAACCTGGGCCCTCCCCATTTCATGCCCCTCTCTGGTTACAAAAGAGTTGAGCGCCATGTTTTGCGATTTGAACGGCGCCACCCGGAATCCATCCTGCCGCATTATTCGGCACAATGCAGCAACCATAATGCTCTTGCCCACCGAAGAGCCGGTCCCTTGGATCATCAATGTTTTGGCACTCATTTACGGTTTATCCCTTCACCTTCAAGGAAATGCCGGAGATCATAAAATAGACCTCATCTGCATACTCGGCCAGTAGTTGATTGGCTCTACCCAGCAAGTCGCGATATATTCTGGCATGCCGGTTCTCAGGCACCAGTCCCATTCCCACCTCATTGGAAACGATGATATAAGTAGCATTGGACCTGTTCATCGTATCCTTGAGCGCTTTGACTTCAGTCTCCACCCGTTTGGTTATCGCATCAATATCTATATCATCTGCCTCAGAGAACTCTCGATCTTCGCCCAGCATGATATTGGAGACAAGCAGTGTCAGACAATCGATGAGCACTACTTCAGCATCGTTAATCTGCTGCTCAATTCCGCTGGCTACATTCACCGGTATTTCCAGTGTTCTCCAGGACTGAGGACGATCACTACGGTGTTTCTCAATTCGCAGGTTCATATCTACATCAAGCGCTTCCGCTGTGGCCACAAAAAGTACTCTATCACTAGTAGTGCCTGCAAGTTCCTGAGCAAAGTGGCTCTTTCCACTGCGAGCCCCCCCCAGTATTAAAATATTTCTTCTTTCCACCAGGTTCCCCCCTGTAGCCAAACTACCCCCATATCTTAACGCAAAAACGTCATTTTAGGAATCACCAGGCGTTTCCGAGACCTGCAACAAGGACGTTTAAGCAACGTGGGCGTGCCTTGACTATTACCACTGGCCACGGTAGAATTCTATTGAGCCGAGGTAGCTCAGGGGTAGAGCACCGCACTGAAAATGCGGGTGTCGGTGGTTCAAATCCGCCTCTCGGCACCACGCTTGCTGGAGCGATGCGGGAGTAGCTCAGCGGTAGAGCACCTC
>JABMQN010000140.1 GCA_013203045.1 Chloroflexota bacterium | reverse complement strand
TTGATAACCGTCACCCCTCAAAGAGTAGTACAAGAGTGTCCAACCCACTATACTATTTATATCAAACAAAGATCCGATGATGGCTTCGATCTTGTTAAAACGTTGACAACCGGTGATGGCTCCTTTGCTTCTGAAGTATCAAAGCTATGTGGTGAGGTTATGCGCCAGGTGGGTGATAAAAAGCCACCGTTGGGAAGATACGGCTTGCCTCCAAATCTGCCGGATGAAGCCTTTGCAAGATTTTATCATGCTATACTACTGCGTGATGATAATAAGAATGACTCCGCAACAGCCATCTTCACATCGCTTATCGAGACATATCCGGACTGGCATCGTCCCTATCAGGAGCTTGCTGTCACTCATTTAGGGTATTATTCTTCGTACAACCGAGATAAAATTCACAAACTGCTGTTAACTTCACTTGAATTGGATTCTTCAGATCCAGAAAATTACATCCTGTTAGGTTACAACTTTTTACACTACCTTGATTGGTTTGAAGCAGAATCAGCGCTAAAGTTAGCCCTGAATGTTACGATTGATGATCCTCGCACATTTTTTTATCTTTCAAAATTGGGGAAAAACCGTGTGAATGATTTACCTTGGGGCGGCAGGAATGAATTGAAGATGCAAGCCTTAAATTTGGAACCGGGTTATGAGGCAGTTCGTTTATCGTTAGCGGAATCGTTCCGTGATAAGTTAGACCGTCACCATGCCATTGCTACACTTGAGGAAGGAATAGAGCTTGATTCTCTGTCGATTTTATTGCTGTTAGCTAAAGCCGGTAATCTGGTTGAAATGGATTATCAGGAGGAAGCTATTATTGTCTGTGATAGAATTCTGGAGCTTGATCCTGGTAATACTGACGCTCTTTATAATATGGGAATTGCCAAGGTTTGGTTAGGGGCGTTAGATGAAGGCATTGCCTTGCTTGATAGTTGTTATAGAAACAATGGCACAATCGAAAGTCTTTACTATTTAGGAGTTGCGTACCAGAAAAAGCATGATTGGAAAACGGCAGTTCACTATTTCCAGCAACGATTGGTGCGACCTAAACACAACTACGACCGAGTGGTGATTTCATCACGAGAGAGGATCAAGGCGCTGAGGGTGTGGATAGCAGAAGAAGACAGTGCCCTACAATGGTCAGGAGATTGAGCAATTCAAAGTAGAATCAGAGTCAGCAGATCCAACCAGTCTCGAAGGGATAGCATTTAATTTGGATGGAAGTCGTATATACATCCTTAATAAAGAAAATCCTTGCCAATTATTTGAGCTTGATAACCGCTTCAATATCCTGAATGAGTATCCATTAGATTTTTCTAAAGACTGTTCCGGAATCACTACTGTCCCAACGTTTGTTTAGGAAAACGCTGGGAATTGCTTACAGTATTAAGTTTGACGAATGATTTCATCATAATCGATTTGAATTGATCTTTTCTATAAACCATCTTACTACATTAACAAAAGTTGAGGTGGTTTATGAATTCTGGTAAAACGATCTTTGCCCAACTGATGGATTTTCTACCTATTCATCAGTTCCGTCAATGCGTAGAACGCTATCAAGGCAATTACAAGATCAAGAGCTTTTCCTGCTGGGATCAGTTCCTGTGCATGGCTTTCGCACAACTGACCTATCGCGAAAGCTTACGCGATATTCAGTCATGTCTGCGAGCGGTGCAATACAAACTGTATCACATGGGCATTCGCGGCAAAGTTTCCCGCAATACCCTTGCCAATGCCAATAAGGTTCGCGATTGGCGTATTTACGCCGATTTCGCTAATGTTCTCATTACTGAAGCCAGGCACCTATATGCGAACGACACTTTCAGTGTTGAACTCAAGAATGCCGTGTACGCTTTGGATTCTACGACGATTGACCTATGTTTATCTTTGTTCCCATGGGCGCAGTTTCGCAAACGAAAGGGTGCTGTGAAGTTGCACACCCTGTTAGACTTGCGTGGCAACATTCCGACCGTGTGTATTATTACCCATGGGAAGGTTTCTGATGTAAATATTATGGATCAAATCACTTTTGAAGCCGGTGCAATATATGTTATGGATCGTGGATATACCGACTTTGCACGATTTCATAATATCCATCAGGCATTGGCATTCTTTGTGACTCGTGCAAAGAGAAATTTACAATTTAAGCGTCAGTATTCTCAATCCGTTGACAAAGGAACCGGATTACGAAGTGATCAGATCGGCATACTAACAGGATTTTATGCGAAAAATGATTATCCCGAAAAACTGAGACGCATCCGTTATTTTGATGTCGAAAAGAATAAATTACTTACATTCATTACAAACAACTTACGTTTACCTGCGCTAACGATTAGCGAGTTATATCGTTCGCGTTGGCAAGTGGAGTTATTCTTCAAATGGATAAAACAACATCTACGGATTAAGGTTTTCTATGGTACTACGTTTAATGCAGTGAAGACCCAAATCTGGATCGCAATTTCGGTTTATGTGCTTATTGCTATCATCAAGAAACGATTAAATATAGATCAAAGTCTCTACACAATTTTACAGATTTTTAGTGTGATGCTATTCGAGAAAGTCCCTATTATACAAGCGGTTACTAATCATAAATACAACTTTGAGCCTACTGCGAACTGTAATCAGTTACTATTACTGTAATTACGTTGGGACAGTAGTGATTTGATATAGGATTTACGTTGTTAAACATACAGGACACAGAAGTAATTATCCCGGAAATAGATATATCGTATGTTGTCACCGGATTTAACAAGTCGGACAGGTTCAGAATTGGATCTGGTTTTCACATATTACTGTCTGAAAACATTAAAGCGGATGAAATAAACAATGATGGACAAAATCCACATATAGAACTTTCGTATCTATCCGGATTTCTTGAATATATCTATGATCTCAAAAAGTTCGAAATCACAACCAGCACACGAATTGATTATGCATTGATAAAATATGAAATCATGAGACCTTACCCAAGAG
>JABMQN010000139.1 GCA_013203045.1 Chloroflexota bacterium | reverse complement strand
TGGCAAAGCTGAGGCATTGGGTATCAGGGAATAACAGTGTGTAACGTCAATATGGATTAGTCTGCTCCTAAATGGGGATCTTTGATCTAGCTACAGCCAACCTCCAAAATGTGCCCCCTCCAGAAGGACTTGTTTTCGGACATGTTCTTGGCGAGTAATTAATTTCAAATCTAACATTATACCTGGACCAATTGGGGGGGGGAGGGTCAATAACAGAACTCAATTATGATTCTAAAAGTGTTTAGGTTAGACTCTATCGCGGTACCTCTATACTCACAATGGTTCCTTTACCCAACTTTGATTGTATCTTAAATGTGCCATTGAGTAGCAAAACTCTCTCACTCATCCCTGCAAGACCCAGCTTGCCTTGGCTAGCAAATTGGGTTGGAATTGCAGGTACATCAAAACCTCGACCGTCATCGATAACAGCCAATTCTACCCGTTCTTCACAAAATCTCAAGTTTACCTTTATAGCTGAGGCCCCTGCATGTTTGCGAGCATTGTTGAGTGCTTCCTGAGCTATGCGAAAAAAGGCTAACTCAATATCTGGCAACAAGCGTCTTCTCTCGCCAGTGACACGCACATTCACATGTAACCCTCCTACACCAACGGTTGACCTTTCCGCTAGCCACCGCAATGTTGGAATCAAACCCATATCATCTAACATTAGTGGCCTAATATCCTGTGTAAAGCTACGTAATCCCGCCATCGTTCGTTCGACGTAGGCACGAACCTCTTCTAAACGATCTACAGCGTCCTTAGGAAGCTGCCCGAAAGTTCCCCCAACAATGTCCTGTAACCGATGAGAAACGAACAGGAGCTCTTGAATCGTGTCATCGTGAAGATCCCTAGCTATGCGCCCACGTTCTTCTTCTTGAGCTCTAATGACTTGACTGGCATAGGACCTTAAGGTGCTCTGAAGTTGCATACGTTCAACTTCTTGTTCTTTCCTTTCACTAATGTCCGTCATGATTCCAGCGATAGCCGATCTGCCGTTGAATTCAGTGAGCCATCCCAAAATCTCAACAGGAATCTTAGTCCCATCTGCAGCTATTGCCACACTCTCGTACCGTTCTGCGAAATTGTACCTTTTTAGTTTTGTCCTATGGATCTCCAGTAATTGATGACGTGCCTCTGGTGCTATCAAATCTATAAATGGTTTCCCGATAAGACTATCTGGATGATATCCGAAACGCCTAAACAGCTCACTACTAACTAAAATCAGCTTTCCATCCTGTAACAAGCAATATGCGTCTCTTATCTCACCAAGCAAACGTCTATATTCATCGTTCAACGGCTAATCTCCATGTCTACTATCTTGATCAATCAAGCCTTATCAATCCCTTTTTCAATGCATTTAACACTGCTTCTATACGAGATCCGACTTGCATTTTTGCAAAAATATTCACCAAGTGTCCTTTTACCGTGCGAACACGTATGTCAAGATCACCGGCAATATCTCTGTTGCTCATACCTTTGGCGGCCAACGTGAGTACTTGTAGTTCTCTTGTCGTCAACTGTTCGGCACCATCTATCTTGGCAGGTGTAAAATTATCTCCTGCTGCAATTTTCAGTAGTCTTTGACCTGCTACCGGATGAAGAACAAACTCTCCGGCTACAATTGAGCGGATGGCCTGTACCAATTCCTCACCATAAGCAGTTTTTAATAGATAACCGGCTGCTCCAGCTTGGAGAAGTCCCACAACGTATTCGTCTTCGTCATGTATAGTCAGTACTAGTATTGCAATAGCAGGATGTATTGCCTTAATCCGTTTGGTAGCTTCTAGCCCGCTAACCTTAGGCATATGAATATCCATAATCACCACGTCGGATATGATTTCATTAGCCAATCTGATCACCTGATCCCCATCACTAGCCTCACCAACGACTTCAAAATCATCTTCTCGCTCTAACAGATGACGGATACCTGCTCGTAACATTGGATGGTCATCAGCGAGGATTATCTTGATTTTGGATTCAATCCTGCCGACTACCGACGGATCGTCGAAGGGATTTATGTTCATGATAATAATTTATAACACTTAGATACATTGGATGCAAGTTTGATTAGGTCAAAAGTTCCGTTTGTTACGAGGTGATACTTGAGTATAGACGTACAAAAGTCCCATTGATCACTATAAAATGGCAATACTTATGTACGGGTCAATACAAATACCGATAAATGTATCTCTGGATCCTTGTGCGATTTGTACAAAGGTGATAATTTACTAGAAACTATCAATAAACTGTAAAAAACCATCCGAAAGGCATTCTATACCTAACCAAGTTTAATGACAAAATACCACATCAGTAAAATGATTGAAGCTAATACCATTCCCCAAGTCCTCCAGAGAAATTATGAAGAATGGCGCGACAGAAAAACTGCCATTCGTGAAAAGAAATTTGGTATCTGGATTGAGTACACGTGGAGTGATTTTTATGAAAACGTAAAACAGTTTTCCCTAGGATTGATCAGCTTGGGTCTAAACCCTGGCGATAAGGTCGCTATAATCGGGGACAATGCACCTGAGTGGTTATATGCCGAACTTGCAGTCCAGGCCGCTGGAGGTATCTCTCTTGGAGCCTATCAGGATTCGGTTACCTCAGAGATCAAGTATGTAGTTGAGCATTCTGATGTGAGATTTGTCGTGGCCGATGATCAGGAACAGGTTGATAAAATACTGGAAGTCAAGGACGAGTTACCCAAAGTGAAGAAGTTAGTTTATTGGGATATTAAAGGGCTTTGGTTTTACGACGATCCGCTGACAATAAGCTTTGATGAGGTGAAAGAACTTGGTAAGACCTATGAAGCAACTCACCCTGGAGCTTTTGAATCCTGTATTGAGAAACTGGATGAAAACAGTATTGCAATGATTTGTTATACTTCTGGGACTACGGGATTACCAAAAGGTTCTATGTTCACCCATAAAGGTCTGCTCGCTATGACTAGGAGTTTTTTAGAGTTTGAGCACCTTTATCCCAGCGACGAGATGATGTCTTATTTGCCTCTTCCGTGGACGGGAGAACAGGGAATTACAATACTGCCTACTTTGGTATCAGGCGCGACTCTGAACTTTCCTGAGAAAGCAGAAACGGTTCAAGAGGATTTAAGAGAATTAGGTATTACCTATGGAATACAGTCGTCAAGATTGCTGCAAAGTCAGGTTTCTATGGTGATTACCAAAATCGCTGATGCTGGCTTGCTCAAACGACTAACCTATAGATTATTTATGCCTGTAGGTTATAAAATGGCCAGTTTCCAATTAGGCAAACAAAAACCAAATCTTCTCTGGAGGATTCTCAACATAATTGGGTATTTCTTACTATTCCGTCCCCTGCAAGATTGGTTGGGCTATTTAAGGACAAGAGTTTTGTACACTGGTGGAGCCTTGGTTGGCACTGAAATCTACAACTTCTTTCTTGCTATCGGTATCAACCTCAAGTGCATGTATGGATTAACTGAAGCTGGAGGTATTCCTACCGGCCACAGAAATGGCGATATCAAGATGGAAAGTGCTGGTCCTCCTTCTCCTGACACCGAGTTAAGAATTTGTGATACTGGAGAACTATTACTGAGGTGTAAGGGGCTCACTGTCGGGTATTACAAAAATCCTGAAGGAACCGCTAGCGCTATCACAAACGGCTGGTTGCATGCTGGGGATAATGGTCTGATTGATGAAGATGGACATCTGGTTATCTTCGACCGCATGGAAGATATGGCTATATTAACTAGTGGTAACAAGTTCGCACCGCAGTACATTGAAAGTAAAATGAAATTCAGCCCGTATATTCAGGATAGCGTAATCCTAGGCCGCGACAAGGATTATCTAGCTTGCTTGATCAGTATAGATTTTACAACAGTGGGCAAGTGGGCGGAGAGACGTGCTCTCGCATATAATACTTTCACTGATCTCTCCCAAAAACCTGAAGTACACAAATTAATTCTTGATGATATCCAAAAAGTGAACCGGACCTTGCCTAAAGCCATACGTATTCGGAAATTTGCGAATTTTTATAAGGAGCTGGATGCTGATGATGCCGAACTAACCCGAACTCGAAAGTTGCGCCGAGGATACATAGAGGAAAAGTACATCGATTTGATCGAAAGTCTATACTCGGATACTTCAGAAGTATCCGTGAAAACAGAAGTGAAATATCGAGATGGCCGAATTCGAGCGCAACAAATGCCAGTGAAGATCATTAGCATACCGGAGGAGTAGCTGATGGACACATTCTTACAACTAGTGGTGACTGGGTTGGCAGTAGGTGCCACTTATGGTTTGATCGCCCTTGGATTCGTGCTTATCTACAAAGCCTCGGGGGTTCTCAATCTGGCCCAGGGTGAACTGATGATGTTCGGCGCGTACATCTGCTTTGTGTTCTCGGTACAGGCGAACATTCCCTTTTATGCAGCTGTAGCTCTAACATTGCCAGTAGCATTATTGATTGGGGCGGTCATTGAACGGTTTTTCCTAAGATACATGATCGGGCAACCGCTTATCTCGGTGATCATGATGACTATTGGGCTCATGATCTTGATGCGCGGCATTGCCACATGGATCTGGGGCACTGAGCCTAAAGTATACCCGCAGGTGTTTCCACAGGAAAGCATGTCTATTGGCAGTGTCAATATTTCTTACGAATATCTATGGGCAGCCGGTCTTTCAATATTTTTTGTACTTATTTATATTATCTTTTTCCGGTTCACGAAATCTGGTTTGGTCATGAGAGCCACATCTGACGATGAGCATGCAGCACTTTCCATAGGTATAAGCATAAAAAAAGTCCTTTCTCAGTCATGGGCTATTGCAGCACTGACTGCTGCTGTGGGAGGAATTATTATTGGAGCTTTGGTCGGGTTGGATACGACAAGTTTCCCACAATACGGATTAAAAGTCCTTCCTGTTGTGTTACTTGGCGGATTAGATTCTATTCCAGGCGCGATAATTGGAGGGATTCTTATTGGCCTCACTGAGAATCTTGTCCCAGAGTATCTTGGCTTTCTTGGCGGAGGAATGGAAGAACTCGCACCATATATTTTGGTGCTCATAGTCCTCATTGTAAGACCGCACGGACTTTTTGGGTTAAAACGGATAGAGAGGATATAGGTAATGCGCTTACCCTGTGGAATAATTAACAAAAGCTATTCACAAGATACGGCGATCGTTCGTACAAACTTGCAATGGTTACTATTAGTGTTGGCATTGATTACCTTGTTTACCTTTCCCTATTGGGCATCTCCTCATTGGATCAGCGTTATGATCGGTGTATGGATCAGTATCATTGGCGTGATGGGACTCACACTGCTCACCGGATACGCTGGGCAGTTGTCACTGGGGCATATGGCGTTTGTAGCAATTGGAGCTTATACGGTTGCTATATTAATGTCAGATTTGAATTGGCCGTTCTGGGCAGCTCTCCCTTGCGCGGGAATGATTTCTGGTTGCATCGGAGTGATTTTCGGACTACCTTCCCTACGCATTAAAGGTTTTTATTTAGTAATTGCCACGCTGGCAGCCCAGTTCATCATTGTGCATATTATAAGTAGGTGGGATAGTCTGACGGGTGGAGTATTCGGATTAAGTGTTCCCAAGGTTACCTTAGGTGGGTTCGAATTTAAATCGGATTTCAGTTACTATTTCCTAGCAATGATTTTCGCGCTCATTGCAATACTTATTGCTAAGAACTTGTCCCGATCTCGAATTGGTCGATCATGGATAGCCATCCGGGATAATGATATTGCAGCAGAAATCATGGGGGTTGATCCTTTTAAATACAAATTATTGGCATTCTTCTTCGGTTGTTTCTTCGCTGGTATCGCAGGTGGTCTCTGGGCGCCGTATTTACGTTATTTAACTCCAGAGCAATTCACTTTGATGGGTTCCGTTTGGTATTTAGGATATATGGTTATTGGTGGGATGGGTAGCATTATGGGTCCGATCGCAGGGGTAATCTTCATTACCATACTGGACGAATTCACCGCTGAGATGGTAACTGATTTAGCCACCGGTTCCCCAGTATTTGCCGGTTTTGTCCAAGCTTCCCGATATATCGTCTTCGGACTGGCAATTATTCTGTTTTTGATTTTTGAACCGAGGGGAATTGCTCACCGTTGGGAGCGGATCAAGAATTCGTATCGACTCTGGCCATTCTCGTACTGAGATATGTCTCTGTTTTCGATTGTTGCAGCATTTTGGGAATAAGGAGGTGATGTCTACTGTATAATGCTTGAGCATCACGATGAGTTTCGTCTGAATACAAAATCGTTACTTAGGAAACTTAGAAGGAGGGTAATATGGGGAGGACATTGGTTAAGACGTTATCAATCAGTATTCTAGTGATTATATTAATGACGTTACCGCTATTGATAGCATGCTCTGACGATGATGAGAAGACAGAAAATGCACCAGAGGAATTGCCAGATATTCATGTGGGTATGTCTGCTCTCGTCACTGGACCTTATGGGGCTTATGCTCCGATTACTTGGGGTTACTTGGATTACATGAAAGACCTAAATGAGCGCGGAGGTATTGATGGTGCACAGATTGAAGTGCACTGGAAGGACTGCCAATATGATGTAGCACAATCAATTGCTGCGTATGCAGATTATAGCAAATCCTATGATTTAGTAGCCTTTACTGGTATGGGCACCGGTGCCAATTTGGCTTTAGCCGAACGTTGTGCTGAGGATGGCATAGTTTTAGCAGCCATTGGCGGTGAGCCGGAATTGATTTGGCCAGCCCAAGAATGGGTTTTTGCTTCTTCCCCTAACCATGCGATCGGCGCACTTGGTGCGATGCAATACGCTATGGAGCAGTGGGATGAAGGTCGTGTTGCCCGTGTCGGTATCGCATATCCGAACAATCCCTTTGGTCAGTCAATCATTGGCCCCATTGAAGAATATGCCAGTGAGCTTGGATATGAAGTCGTAGAAAAGCAGGAGTTTGAACTTACTGCCCTCGATGCAGTAAGTCAGTCGCTGGCGTTCCGAGATGACGAAGTCGATATTGTCTATGTCCAAGGAACAGCTAAATCAGTTGCTGTGTTGTGCAAGGATATGGATCGGCAAGGGTTCATACCTAAGATGGTTATTGGCCCTTTGCATGTCATCCATCCTGCATTCCCAGAACTTGCAGCCGGGACTGGTGAGGGTGTGATAGGATGGAATCCCTTCTATCTTTGGCCACAAGACATGGACAATGAATCGGTGCAATACTGGCGAGATAAAGCTTTGGAGTACAGTAGTGGCGATATCGTTAGTGAAGAAGATCCATATATGTCAATGCTATATATGTGGGGTTTGAGTGTAGGTGTGCTCCTAGAGGCTGGACTACGTGAAGCAGCGGCCGAGGTTGGTGCAGCTAATATCACTGCGGAAGCATTACGCAACGCGCTTGAGAACGTTACTAACTTTAAAACTGGTAACAGTGGCTTTCAACCGGGGATCGGATTCTCACCCAGTAATCATGAGGCTTACAGTGCAACGAGCCTCATGCAGGTGCAAGATGGTGTTTGGGTCAGGATTAACAATATGTTCGAGTCACCATGGAAATTTGCTGAGTAGGTAAGGCTAGGCTTTTGGGAGGCCTCCAATCTTGGGGGTCTCCCGCATCGAATTAGATTTGGCGATGCCTTCAGTATTGAGTGCATATATCTACAGGAGGTTCATGATGGGTGAAAACGGGATCAAGCTTAGGGCCGAGAATATAAATCTGAGCTTTGGGGGAGTGGAGGCACTCATTGATGTTAGTTTTGAACTGAGGGAGCACGAGATTCTTGCGATCATTGGCCCCAATGGCGCTGGAAAGACAAGTCTACTGAACTGCATTAACGGATTCTACCGACCACAGAAGGGCCGAATAATGTATGAGGGATATGATTTGACTAAAGTGAGTTCACATAAAATCGCCAAAATGGGTCTGTCAAGAACTTTTCAGAATATTGCACTGTACACAGGACTAAGTACTTTGGACAATCTGATGGCTGCTAGGAATATACGAATGAGATACAATGTCTTTGCAGCAATCCTATATTTTGGCTGGGCACATCGTGAAGAGATGAAGCATCGCAGAGTCATTGAAGACATCATCGAATTTCTTGAAATGGAATCAATTCGGAAAAAGCCAGTAGGCATGTTACCCTACGGTCAGCGGAAGCGAGTAGAGCTTGGTAGAGCCCTTGCCCTGGAACCGAAAGTATTGCTGCTAGATGAACCGATGGCCGGTATGAACGTGGAGGAAAAGGAGGATATGGCCAGGTTCATTCTTGATACGTACGAATTGAAAAAGATACCCGTTATTATCATTGAGCATGACATGGGTTTGGTAATGGATATAGCAGATAGAATTGTTGTTCTGGATTTCGGACGTAAGATAGCCGAGGGAACACCCGATGAAATTCTGGCCAATCATGCAGTAATTAATGCTTATCTAGGTGGGGAATAGCTCCCCAGGATTTCAGGGTGGAGAATTGATGTGTTGGTGCTGAATAACATCGAGGTCATTTATAGCAATGTCATCCTAGTTTTGAAGGGTGTCTCCTTTGAAGTGCGTGATGGACAAATCAGTTCTCTCTTAGGTGCTAATGGTGCCGGGAAGACCACTACCCTGAAGGCGATTTCAGGGCTTTTGAAGAGTGAATTGGGAGAAGTAAGTGACGGCAACATCGAATGGGATGGGAAGCGAATAGACAGGATGGGTCCTGATGGCGTTGTGAAAATGGGCATTGCTCAAGTGATGGAAGGACGGAGAGTTTTTCAACATCTTACTATGGAGGAGAATCTCAAAGTGGGGGCTCACTTGAGGAAGGATAGCATGAACGTTAAGAAGGATTTAGATATGGTTTATGACCTGTTTCCCAAACTTAAGGAACTCCACAATCGAATAAGTGGTTACCTATCTGGAGGAGAGCAGCAGATGATGGTGCTCGGACGCGCGCTTATGGCTAAGCCGAAACTAGTATTACTCGATGAGCCTTCTTTGGGTTTGGCGCCGATTATTGTAACCGAGATATTCTCGGCTGTGAAAAAAATCAATGTGGAGGAAAAAACCTCTTTCCTGATTGTAGAGCAGAATGCAAGGGCTGCTCTTAGAGTCGCTGGTTTCGGTTATGTTATGGATAATGGGAGGATTGTCCTATATGGGGAATCGGAGAAGTTGGTTGATAACGAGGACATAAGGGAATTCTATATGGGCCTAGGAGACCTTGGACAAAGGAAGAGTTATCGGGAAGTAAAGCATTACAAAAGAAGGAAACGGTGGTTGGGTTGAAACATAGCGCTGTGGTCTTATTGTGTCTTTCTACTCGCGCAGTAATGAAGGATGTACGAGGCAATATCACATACCGTCGTGTATATACGTGGTGGTTGGAGGAGAAATGATGGAGTCTTCGGATATTGAATTGGAATGGATGTCCTCTGAGGAAAGAGCCCGATACTACGATGAGAAGGTCAAGTGGATAGTTGAACATGCCTATCAAACTGCCCCGGCTATGCGGGAGAAGATGGATAAAGTGGGAATTAGCCCTTCTCATATCCAAACAGTCAAGGACTTAGAGAGAATCCCGATCACCAAAAAGGATGATTTGATAAGATTGCAGAAGGAGAATTCGCCTTTTGGGGGTATGTTGGGGGTGCCTGTTGAAGAAATCAATAGAATCTTTATTTCACCAGGGCCAATTTATGATCCCTTTGGAGATGAGGTCTACTCTAGGACGGCGAGGATACTATCTGCCATGGGATTCAGGAAAGGCGATCTGGTGGTTAATACCTTTTCTTATCATTTAGTCCCGGCTGGGTTGTACTTTCACGAGGCTCTAAGCAAACTTGGGGTTACAGTGTTGCCAACAGGTGTGGGCAATACAGAACTTCAACTTCAGATCATGCGAGAGTTGAAAGCTACGGGATATGTGGGAACCCCGAGCTTTCTTATGACTCTAATCAAAAAAGCTGAGGAACTGGGCTATAATTTTCGGAAGGATTTTTCCATTAAAACCGCCTACCTTGCTTCTGAGATGCTTCCTCAATCCCTGCGCGAGAGTTTTGAGAAAGAGTATGGAATCAATGTGTATCAAGCCTACGGTTCGGCTGATATGGGGATTACGGCTTATGAATGCAGTGCGCAATCGGGCATGCACATGGCAGAAGAATTCCTGATTGAGATTGTTGACCCTACAAGCGGAAAGCAGTTAGGTCCGGGCGAAATCGGAGAAGTAGTCGTAACACCGCTTGAGAAAACCCGTCCGTTGCTCCGTTTTGGGACTGGGGATCTTTCGGTCTATACCGAGGAGCCATGTTCTTGTGGGCGAACATCACCACGACTATTGAAGATAACGGGTCGGGTTGGCGAGGCTGTTAAGGTTAGGTCAATGTTCGTTCATCCCAAGGAATTGGCTGATGCTATTGGAAAGTTTCCCCAGATAATAAATTACCGAATAGTGGTGAACCGGATAGGTCATAGGGATGACGTTACACTAATAATAGAACTCGAAAGCGAAGATGTTGATGTGCCTCAATTATCAGAGAATATTTTAAAGAACGTATCCGAAGCTTGTAGAGTCAAGTTTGATCGGATTGAGCTCTTAGAAAAAGGCACATTACCTAAGGAACACCAGAAGATAATAGATGAAAGGACTTGGGATTAGACAACCAGATTTGATTGAATTATAGGACGGAGGGATTGGAAATTCTATCCTAAGACCATTCGATATCTGATGATCAATAGAGTAGAATCGATAGATAGGCCGGTACCCAACTGGTTGGTAACCTCTACCACTATCAGTTGCGTAACTGTCGGTAGAGAAGCGACCATTATGGTATACAAAGATTGGAGTACTGCTTGCGCATATCACAAGAGATGGGGCCCGGTGCGTTGGAATACCAGGAGAGGTATCGGAAGGGCTTTTGCATGGCTTGGGATCGTTTCTGATGTGAAGTACCTTGCATCGGATTGTCCCGGCCCGGTTGAATGCCCGAAGATTGGCGAGTACCGGAACAGGCTCTATGATGAGGAGGTTGAGGTACTCTCTGAGGATTCAAAATAGTCACCATTAGTATAGGACGTTGGTTCCTAAGAGGATTGGATTGCTCGTTTGTCCAGTGGTTTTTAAAGGAACTCGATCTAGCTGAATTTTACCACGATTGTGGGGGTGAAGGGTAGCTAAAATGAGATAAGATCGTAGCTAATATCAAAACTAAACGGCCTAGAGAATGAGAAGGAGGTGAAATGCAGGATATTAGAAAGGCCCAAGCGCTAAAAGCGCCCGTTAATTATTGGACCAAACTGCCCCACTTTTGCTGATGACGTACTAAAAAACAATGATAGGAGGCGCTAATAATGGATTTTGATGTAGCAGGAAAGACCGTTATCGTTACCGGTGGTGGATCGAATATCGGGCGAGCCATCTCATTAACATTAGCAGGCGCCGGTATGAATGTAGTGATTGCTGATATTATGGAAGACGCGGCACAAAAAGTAGCGGATCTGGCTGTTTTAAATGGTGGAAAAGCAAGTGTGATCAAGGCCGATGTGACGAGTTTCGACTCGGTACAGGCGATGGTCAATAGGACTGTGGCGGATAATGGGCAGGTTCATGTACTGGTGAACAACGTAGGATGGACATTTGACAGGTTCTTCCTGGAGAAACCTCTGGAGGAATACGACAAGGAGATTAAGCTGAATCTTCTCAGTAACATATACTGTAATCGGGCCATTCTTCCCCATTTCGTTGAGAAAAAGTATGGAAAGGTGATCAATATCTCTTCCGATGCAGGCCGAATGGGCGAATTTCGAGAATCTGTATATGGTGCGTGTAAAGCCGGTGTCATTGCTTTGTCCAAGTCACTAACGCGTGAATATAGCCGCAATAATGTCACTTTCAATTGCATTTGTCCGGGTGCGACCTTTCCGATGAGTGATGATGAAGTCAGTAGCATAAGCATTTTCTCTGAACAAGGATTTGGCAAGGGTATGACCCAGGAGAAGATTCCGGAGGAGCAGCGAGCAAAGATGTCAAAGGCCTATCCCATTGGCAAACTCGGCACCAACATTGATATTGCCAAAGCTGTTCTATTCTTTGCTTCCACGTTATCCGACTATATTACCGGCCAGACACTCAGTGTCAGCGGCGGATATAGTATGGTTGACTGATAAAAATCCTAGGTTCCAACCAGCGCATCCAGCGGACCGACATGGGCAGTATCTAACTATGTTTCAGGTGTACATAACAGATAAAATTTTCTAGATCATATAATAATTTGTTGGAGGAAAGCATTGGAATTTAAAAACATCCTATACGAGAAAAAGCAACACATCGCTAAGATAACATTAAACCGACCGGAGAACCTAAATGCAATGGACCCCACTACCTACGCCGAGATTTATAATTCGATTCAAGACATAGAGGAAGATCGTGATGTGAGGGTAGTTGTGATAACTGGTTCGGGTAAAGCATTTTGTGCTGGTGCTGACCTCAAAGCCATGCAACCGGCTTTAACAAAAGCAAGCTGGACAGTCGAATTTCTTGAATCATGCCACAAAACAGTTAATGCTGTCGATAACTGCACAAAACCGACAATAGCTTCAGTGAATGGTCTTACCCTTGCTGGTGGAATTGAGTTGGTCGAGGCATGTGACATCATCATCGCGTCCGAGAACGCTAAATTTGGCGATCAGCATGCTGCTCGTGGACTAGTTCCCGGTGGTGGTGGTACCCAAAGGTTAATCCGACAAATGAACTACAGGAAAGCACTAGAGTTGTTACTAACAGGCGATTGGATAAGTGCTCAGGAGGCCTATCAATATGGCTTTATTAACAAAGTGGTTCCACATGACCAACTTGAAATCTCTACAAGCGAAATGGCAGAAAAATTGGCACTAAAAAGTCCGATGGCATCAAGGGCTATCAAGATGCTGGCTAAGAAAGGCATAGAGACCGATTTGTCTACGGCTCTGAGAATGGAAGTATTGGGTGCGGCTCAGCATGCTTTCACCGACGACTTCCGTGAAGGCCTGAAATCGTTTGAGGAGCGAAGGAATCCCGATTTTTCCGGTAACTAAGAAACATCAGTTATCAGTTAGCTAAACGTGTTGCGCACTTCCTTAAGGGATCCCTGATTAAGCCCCCACGAGTCGATTGAGCCATGCAATAATAGAGGTGTAAGCTATTTCGCTGAAGGAACCCTAAATGAGACAAGTCACAATTACCTCAATGGCCTATGAAAACAAGAAAAAGAAACTCTCAGCGAACGGTTTCGGCTGGAGATGGATCAGGCCGTACCATTCGAGCGGCTGGTGTTTCGGATCAAACCTTGTTATTCCGAATCTGGAAACGGACGATGCCCCATGCCAGTTGAACAAATGCTGCAAATTTTTATGCAATCCTTCTTCCCTTGCATTCTCGTCTAACGGGCATAGAATAAGTATAACAAGAGTAGATGTGTTATGAATCAGAGTGACGCTGAGAAGTATTTTGACAAAGGCGTAGAGCTCCAAAAAGATGGTCGTCATGACGAAGCAATTGCTGATTACACCAAAGTCATCGAGCTTGGTCCTAATTACATCAAGGCCTACTCCAATAGGGGAAATGCCTATGATAAACTGGGGAAGCATAACGAAGCGATTGCTGATTATACCAAGGCCATTGAGTTAGACCCCGCCTTCGCTGACGCCTACATCATCAGAGGCCACACCTACAGTCAAATGGGCGAGCTTGATTCCGCGATTGCTGATTATACCAAGGCCATTGATCTTGCCCCCAACATTGCTGAAGCCTACGTCATCAGAGGCTACACCTACGGTCAAATGGGCGAGCATGATCTTGAGATTGCTGACTATACTGGGGCCATTAAGATTAATCCCAATGTTGCTGAGGTCTACAGCATCAGGAGCCATAGCTACGACAAACTAGGTGAGTATGACAAAGCGATTGCTGATAATACCAAGGCCATAAAACTAGATCCCAACTTCTCTATGGCTTACAACAACAGGGGTATTGCCTATAGGAATAAAGGCAAGCATGATTTAGCGATTGCTGATTTTACAAAGGCTATCGAGATTGATCCCAACGACGCTGTGGCCTACTCCAACAGAGGTATTGCCTATGATGAACTGAGCGAACATGATTTAGCGATTGCCGATTACACTAAGGTCATCGAGCTTGGCCCAAACTATGCTGGTCACTACCATGCCAGAAGGGGCCTTGCCTATTATCAACTAGGCGAGTACGACCAAGCCATTACCGACTTTACCAAAAGCATTGAGATTGATCCCAACGACGCTGGTCACTACCACGCCAGAAGGGGCCTTGCCTACTATCACCTAGGTGAGTACGACAAAGCCATTACCGACTTCACCAAAAGCATCGAGATTGATCCCAACGACGCTGTGGCCTACTCCAATAGGGGTAGTGCTTATGATGAACTGAGCGAACATGATTTAGCGATTGCTGATTACACCAGGGCCGTCGAGCTTGCCCCCAACTACGCTAAAGCCTTCAACAACAGGGGAGATGCCTATGTTAAACTGGGAAACCATGACGAAGCGATTGCTGATTTTACCAAGGCCATTGAGTTAGATCCCGCCTTCGCTGATGCCTACTATAACCGTGGTACTGCCTATAAAGAACGGGGGCAAAAAGCAAAAGCCGCAGCTGACTTTCAGACGGCCATCATCTTGACCAATGATATCGAGTTGAATAGAGAGATAATAGGTTATATCGAGGAACTCAAGGATTGACGCACTCGCCTTGAGAGGCAGTAGTCATGTTTTAGACTTAGAATCTCTTTTATCTTGCGCACAGATGAGCCGCTCCAGTCACAGGGATGAGGTCACACTGAGTAATGAGGTGAACGAGGAGAACATTGACAGTCAGGAGTTGGGAGATGAGATTCTCAAGTGTGTCTCCAGTGCATGTAAAGTCAAGATCGACCGCGTTGAATTCTTGCTCAAGGGTACACTGCAGAGCGACGCGAAGAAGATCAAAGATGAGCGGACCTGGGACTAGAAACCTGTAAGTCTCATCGGGAGGATAGCCGCTGTATGAGCATGCGTTGCCATGATGTCGGAACAGTGGGCGTAGTTGGATGGATTCGACCCGGGCGGGTAGCATGATGAGACGCGGTCTGACGGCGACCGCCGATGAGATACAGGCCATGGTCAGAGTGGCCATGGAAAAGGAACACGCCGACCTTGTCATTGTCGGCGGTGATCTGGTCAACGTCTATACCGGGGAGCTGCTCCGGAGTTGGCCGGTGGCCGTCAAGGGCAGCTGGATAGCCTGCGTAGGCGAAGATGTTGGCCACACCATTGGTCCGGATACTCAGGTGATCGATGCCACAGGAAAGGTCCTGATACCGGGATTCATCGATGGGCATGTCCACGCACTCTGGATTCACAGCCTGCAGGAATTGCTGAAGTTCGCGATATCGTGCGGCACGACCACCATCATCTCAGACACCACGGATTTCTCCTATACCCTTGGCTATGATGGTGTGGTGCAGTTTCTAGAGTGTGCACGGGATCAGCCCACGAAGGTGTTCGCGACGCTACCCTCGATCTTCGCCACAGCCCAGTCGGACTATGCCGATATCATGGACCCGGGTATGTTCAGTGAGTTGCTGGAACGCGGGGATATTCTGGGGCTCGGGGAGAGCAGTTGGGTCCCGGTGGTGAACGGGGATCGCCGGGTTATCGATCTCTTTGCCGATACATCCGGCCACCGGAAAAAGCTCGAGGGCCATGGCGCCGGTGCTAGAGGCCGCATCTTGAACTCGTTTGTTGCTGCCGGAGTATCCTCCTGTCACGAATCGACAACCGCCGCGGAAGCTCTGGAGAAGCTGAGGCTGGGCATGTGTGTGATGGTACGAGAGGGTGGCGGACGAAAAGACCTCGAAGCGGTTTCAGCCATCAAGGATGAGAACGTTGATTTCCGAAGACTGGCTTTGACCACGGATATTTTGAGTCCGGCAGAACTGATTCAATACGGCTACATGGATCATGTGGTTCAGAAAGCGATCGATCTGGGATTTGCGCCGATCACTGCCGTGCAAATGGCCACGCTTAACGTTGCCGAGCATTTTTCTATAGATGACGTTGTGGGAGGCATAGCTCCCGGTAAATACGCGGATATCCTGATAATGCCTGACCTGGCGTCGATCAGGCTTGACTGGGTGATCAGCAATGGGCAGGTTGTGGCCAGAGATGGCGTGCGGCTTGTTGATCCCAGGCCGTATGACTACCCCGAGTCCAGCCGGACGACGGTGCGACTGCCGCACAGACTCGAAGCTGCTGATTTCCGGATCAGTGTCGATGATGACAGCCCAGAGATACTCACGAGGATAATCGATCTGACGAGTAATATCGCCAACAAAGAGGCGTTCGTGGCGCTGCCTGTCCGGGACCGGGAACTGAAAGCGAGTCTGGACGCGGATGTCCTGAAGGTGGCTGCGATCGACAGGCTGCACAACCAGGGCAAGATGTTCGTGGGTCTGGTCCGGGGCTTCGGACTCAAGAAAGGAGCGTTCGCTTCAACAGCCAGTTGGAATTCCAGCAATGTGCTCATCGTGGGTGCCGGTGAGAAAGACATGGCCGGTGCGGGGAACAGGATTCGAGATTTGCAGGGGGGTGTGGTCCTGTATGCCGACGGGGAAGTACTGGCCGAACTGCCGATGCCTATCGGTGGAAACGTGTCTGATCTGCCCATGGAAGCGATTGCTGACAGGCTAGAGCAGATCAAGCGAACACTAGCTGATCTTGGGTGTCGGTTGCCGGATCCTCATCTCATGCTCGTAACCCTGACATGCACGGTCGTACCCTCGATACGACTCTCAACGGACGGACTGATCAGGGTGAAAGATGGAAAAGTAATGGATTTAATGGTGCAAAACCGAGCCGGTGAACGCAAGCAGGTGAAAGGACAACGCGTCGTGGATAGGAGGAGCCATGATTAGCGGGCAGACTGATGATGAAGGCCTGGCTCCTAACTGGCAACTCACTGACACAACGGTGCAATGTGATGTTGTTGCCAGCGAGGCCACGATAATCGTCTACGAGGACTTTGGGACATCGTCTGCGTTTATCACAAGCGCTGGGGACCGGTACGAAGGGTAACCAGACGCGGTATCAACGGAGTCCTTGCGTGGCTGGAGATCATCGACAGATACAAGCGCGTTGTAGCTCATTATCCGGGCTTGCAGGAGTGCGCAATTGTCCGTGGGTACCGGGACAAGTTGCTACATGAAGAAGCCGAAATTCTACACTGTGGTAGGTGACTGCCAAGAGCCCGACCTTATCGCCGAGGCGGTTGTTGATAGTGCACGGGAGGGACAGACATACTATCTGACCACACTTTTAAAGACGGTATATGTTGTTACGCTAAAATATATTTGTCCTGACTGATAGTAAATAGCTCTCTCGCACCATAAACCTATGCAAAATGGAGTCCTTTTGGAGCACCATCTCGAACGTGGTTGTATATTTATCGTGCTTTTGTAAATGAAATGAAAAGCCGGGCTCCAATATAAGAGCCCGGCTTTTCGCATATCAGTTCTTTTGATTT
>JABMQN010000007.1 GCA_013203045.1 Chloroflexota bacterium | reverse complement strand
TCCGGAGATGGGGGATATGATTTCAAAACTTGTTACGATGCTATCGCGGAGCGGGAAGCTAAAGCCGTGATTCCACCCCGCAAGAGCGCCATCTTCCATAATAATGGTTTCATGGATGCGCGGGATGATAACCTAAGACGCATCAAGGAAATCGGTCGCGAAGCCTGGAAACGGGAGAGTGGTTATCATCGTCGCAGCTTGGCAGAAACCGGTATTTATCGACTCAAGCGTATCTTCGGTGAAGCCCTGAGCAGCAAAAAGTTGGATAGTCAGAATATCGAAGTGCGCCTTCGCTGTAAAGCGATGAATCTTATGACTGGGCTAGGTATGCCCAAAACATGTCCGGTAGCATAAAACAGGATTAAAAAGAGAAGCAGTGACACCTTTCGGCTCCATTTGGCTGAATTGTGCAACAAAGCCGTAGATGGCAATGATATCGCGACGTTGGATATTCAAAAGGAATTTAAGACTCTATTGTCTGGATTAATTAAGTAAGTCAGATGTATGAAATACACCATTCCCCTAAATAAATGAACAATACAAATGTTCTTGAGGAGAGAATAACATGACAAAAGACACTACAAAGATTGATCCCGTCTGGCATAAAAACCAAATCACTGTATTTGGCTCCGAACTTGAGAGCTACAAGGTTTATGCCAAAGTGTTGATAGACGTGTTGACCTACGCTTGTGAAAAATATGCCCCATCGGCTATTGTGCAAGCCAGAGCCAAATCTCCTTCGAGTTTTGCGGAGAAAACCATACGAAAGTTCGATGAACATAAAGACCCGGTATGCGAGTTTACCGATCTTTGTGGTGCAAGGGTCATTACCCAGACGCAAGAGGAAGTCGATGAAATCTGTGAATTTATTAAGGCCAATTTCATAATAGACGAAGCAAACAGCCCATATATCAGAGAGCGACTCAGGGACACCGAGTTCGGTTATCTCTCTGTTCACTATGTGGTTCAATTAAAGCAAACTGGGCCGTTAGCATCGCTGATCTCAGCGGATGATGCCAAACAGATTGGAGACCGAAAGGCAGAGATTCAAATTCGAACATTGCTGCAACATGCCTGGGCAGACATTACCCACGACAGGCTTTACAAAAGCGACTTCAAGGTTCCACAGACATTCTTCCGCGATGGTGCAGCATTGGCGGCTGCAATGGAGGATGCTGACAATGGTTATGCCCGATTCATCAATGGATTCGACACATATTCCGGCAACTATGCTGCCTATATGACCAAAGACAAGATGCAACATGAAATCGTTGTCCAAGAACTGCTACTGCAGAACGAACCTACGGAAAAAACCAAAATCCCAGTCGCACAGAAAATAGCGGGGCTAGCTGTGGCTGCAGGTGATTACGAAAAAGTCATCAGTACATTAGAGCCATATAAAGACACCGAACACCCACTTAGAGAGATGGTACAACTTGAATTAGGGCACGCTCTTTGTCAGATGAACAAGACCGACGTGAACGGACAAGACTATAAAAATGGTCAGGTACTGATTCAGTCCGCTGTCAACTGGGCAAGATCGGAGTTGGAAAATACAGGTCCGGGCAAAGCGAAAACAAAGAAATTCCTGGCACGCGCACTGTCTTTGCTGGCCTGGTCCTACACCAATATCCCGGACACAGCAGGTCATGTACTGCATCTCTACCAAGAAGCGCTATTAAAAGATCCAACTGATCCATACATTCTACTTCGCCTGCTGGAATATGAGATTCATTGTGATAACTTATCAGAACTCCAGATAGCACTTTACCCCTCACTTTTGGCAGCAATCGATACGTGTCGCCGGCATGCCGATGCTGGGCTTGAGTTGTCTCGTGCGTTCTTTACCATGGGAAAGCTTCATCTGTTGATGAACCAACTGGATGAAAGCCTAGATTGTTATGCCAAAGGCATACATCTGTGTATGTCTGATGACGTCTGCATACCAGAAGACGCTATTCACAATGAGTTGCAGTTCTTGCGGCGGATCAACCCATCTAAAAGCAAAGAGATCTCTCAAGAGCACCAATGGATTCAAACAATGCTGCAGTTGAGCCAGGCAGTCTCAAATGGCAATGGCGGTCCAAATATCCCACCCTTTCAACCCCAACTCCCTGACCCGAAAAAGAGTAATTTTACTCCACCGATAGTCATCATCGCCGGAGGAACTGATCCCAGCATTGAGAACGAAATGAAGACGTATGAAAACTACCTCTATACAGCATTGAAGGATTTTGAAGGAACAGTCATTTCTGGCGGTACAACCGTAGGGATACCGGGAATTGTGGGAAAGATTGCAGAAGAACTTCGCAATAAAGGAACGAAAAGATTTGAGCTTATTGGGTATTTGCCTGAGAAATTGCCTCACAATGCCCCAAAAGACAACCGATATGATGATTTCGTATTTACTAAAGGTGCCGACTTTAGCGCTCTTGAACCGCTACAGAACTGGATTGACCTGGTTCACTCCAGAGTGAAACCCTTTGAAGTTAGAGTATTAGGAATAAATGGTGGCAGAATCGCTTTATTTGAGTACCGACTGGCACTTGCCCTGGGAGCTGAAGTTGGACTGGTCGATCTAAGCGGTCGGGCTGTTTCAGATCTTCTTGAGGGTGAAGATTGGTGGAATAAACCTAATCTTCTAGTGCTTCCGCAAGACACCATGACTATCAGAGCTTTCCTGAATTCCGGTAAGGCTTGGACATATCCGTATCCTTTGGATAAATTAGGAGAAGCAATTCATTCCAAGTATGTCCAAGATAACCAGAAGCGAGAGATTCCCCCTTCCATGCAGCCATGGGACAATCTCCGGGAAGACCTGCAGGAATCCAACCGCCAGCAAGCTGCCTATGCTGAGGAAATATTGCGTGAGGCGGGTTTTGGTTTGAGACAGTCTTCAGGAACATTTACTGATCCGAAGTTCACTCCAGAAGATGTTGTGATGATGGCCGAAATGGAGCATGGCAGATGGAATGTGGAACGTCTTAGGTCGGGTTGGAAATACGGAATAGAGAAAGACGTCGAGAATAAACTCAGCCCTTCTCTGGTTACCTGGAGTGAGTTAACACCTGAGATCAAAGGATATGATCACAGTGCAATCAGTGAATTCCCAGCAGTTTTTGAAAAAGCCAGACTGGAGATCTTCCGCCTTGACGAATCCGGGACAAGTGAAATGTAGTGATGGTAGTTAACCGCGGCAAATGAGGGGAGGACAAGGGTGGCTCACGATGTTTTCATAAGCTATTCAACAAATGATAAAACGGTAGCTGACGCTGTGTGTGCAACCTTGGAGAGCCAGAAGATACGTTGCTGGATCGCTCCTCGTGACGCATTGCAGTTCCCTATGCCGAAGCTCTCATGAATGGATTATATCAGAGCCGCATTATGGTTCTTGTGTTTTCCGGAGATTCAAACAATTCTCCTCAAGTCATGCGGGAAGCGTCTTGTTTGCTGACATTGTGACAGTGTCGAAGGATACCAGGAACAACAGTAACCTTGCCTCGTGCTCGCAAGAAGGAAGGTATTCATTTGGTAGTGGATGCTACAGGACTTAAAGTGTATGGAGAGGGAGACTGGAAGGTACGCAAACATGGAAAAAGCAAACGGCGTACCTGGCGCAAGGTACATTTGGGCTTCGATGAAGGGACAGGAGAGGTTATGGCTTGCGTATTGACTGATAGTCGAGGTCATGAGAAAAATATGTTGCCG
>JABMQN010000138.1 GCA_013203045.1 Chloroflexota bacterium | reverse complement strand
CGTCGATTTATGCTGAATACAAACTCATTGAGATAAAGTTTATAAGGAAACGAATTAACCTGAATCTGTCACGCTTACACTATATGTTGTGGTCAGTTGAGTAAAGTGCATACCCCCCTTTTGTATTTATCGCGGCAAGCCGCGGGGAATTTACCCGGCGATCGATTAAAAACACATTCACAAGTACTAATTCGGCATTGACCCAAAAGACGAGTTATTGATACAGTCATAATACCAGCACACAAATTTGAAAGGAGATATGTTCATGAAAAAAGCCCTTTCTTTAATCCTCATAATTGCAATTGCATTAATTCCCATAGCTTGCGGTAGCGATTCATCAGATGATTCGGATACGTCAGAGTCAATTAAACTTGTACCAAAAAAAGCCAACCTTTTAGGTTCGCTTAATATTGCTGACTTACTCGCCGATGAGGAAATTGCAGGTTTTTACGATGAAATGGATAAAGAAGACGATGACGCCCAATCCATCAAAGAAAGCTTGGAGGGTGTCTTGGGCACTTCGGATGTTGAAGAGGCGATACTCTTTGTGGACCTTACAGATATTCCCGATACGGAAGAACTAACGGAGAATATCGGTGACGACGCTCTTATGGATATGGAAATTGGATGGGAATTGGGTAACGATTCCTATGGCGGACTGATAGTGATTGGTAATTACCAAGAAGATGTTGTCCTATCTTCAATCGAAAGTGAACAAGAAATCGTGCTTGCAACTACCTCCCATAAGGACTACACCATCCACTATGATGAAGAATCTGCAATTGCGTTTTTGCAAGATGATGTATTCGTCATGGGTTCTTTGCAAGCGGTCAAAGATGTAATCGATGTCAAAGAAGGTGATCAATCGTCTGTTAGCGGAGATGTGCTGGACAAATACAATGATCTCGGTGATACCCTCTTTAAACTGGTGGCATTGATTCCTCTTGAATTGATGGAGGAAAATATTGAAGATAACGTTGATGATGACATGATGAGCCTTGAGGCAACTGGTCTGCAGGAAATGGAATCAATAGCCCTATCAGTGGACAAGAAGGGTTCAGCTTTCCCTATTGCGCTCGAACTATGTTTTTCGAGCAAAGAATCAGCAGACGATTTTGAAACATCCATCGCTCTTCTACTAGGACTGTTTGGATTGAGGGATATTACCATATCTCTCGATGGTTCCTGCGTCGATATGAGCGTCGACATTACACGTGAGTTGATCGAAGGTATGATGGAAAGTTTTGCAGAGAGCTTGATGGAAGAATTCGATGATTCAGAGTTCGAGTTTGAATTTGACGATTCGGAGTTCGATTTCGAATTCGATGACTCTGATTTTGAGTAAGATTTCGACTAGCTAAAATACTTACTGTACACAAAAAGGGCGGTGATTATGACACCGCCCTTTTTTCTATGAAAACCAACTAATCGTTGCACAATTCCTGATAGTTGCAGTACGCACAGAGCTTCCTGACTTGCTTGGGAAAGGATTCCTTCGGTTTGGGGATGTTCTCATTCACATCCTCGCAGTATTCATACATTTGATTTGTCTCAATAGCAATCGCCTCAGCAAATGCATCCAGCTCACTCTGGGCAAAACTATTTTCCAGTTCCTCATAGGCACTTCCGAGATATACAACCACCGGCCTGACTTGTTCGGCTGGCACTTTGAAAATATCCTGAGCATAGACGACGTATCCCGTCATCTGTTTCCTGTGTTTCTCCCGATCTACCTTGCCTGTCTTCCAATCGAGTACACACAAATTCCCTTCTGCCATCGGGAAAAGAAAATCCACCTTGCAGTATGCCTTCATCCCTTTTATCCGAACTTCCCCGAAATCATTCGGTTCGATTACCCAATCACCACGCCGATGCTCACCATCAGCTAACAGCCACTGATACCACGGACTCGAAAAAAAGTTCTTCAGGCAATTCCCGACCCTCATTTTCAGATCATCAACATCAATCTTGTCCTTCTGTCCATAATGCACTTCCAGGAAGTTCTTACTTCCCAGAGCTCGATCTACCAAATGATAGCTGTACTTCAAAATCTCGTTTGTATCATCAGGAATGATGTTTCTTCTGAGAATATGCAACTGCGTAGCGATCACGTCATGCACGATGTTCCCAATCTCGAGATGCGTACTGGTAAGTGATTTCAACGAATCAATTCTCTCTGGAGCTACATCTCTATCAAATTTCTTGGCATAGTAGTCATACCAGTACTGCCGCTTGCAACCTTCGAACTTGTCATAGCGGCTGACCGACCAGCCTAGTATTGGTGTGAAAGGATATTTCCTTTTCATGAGGTTCCTATAGGTCACTTACTGGGAGCGAAGTCGAGGATTTCAAGTTGAAGCGATTCCTTACCACGCCATCTATTCAGCTTCAAATTGTAGACTATATCGATAAGTGGGGCACTATCACCATTCAAATGAACCAGGCCAAAACCGATAGCGTCCCAGACAACTCCCCGGTCACCCAATCTGAGTTTCAGGTGTTCGCCGTCCGTTCCAACGTTTCGCGATTCTATAACTCTCACCCCATTACTCATAAAGATCGGGGCGGCATTGGTTTGACCACAAGGCTCAAGCATCTTGATCATCCTGTAGGTCTCATCTCCAATTGATGCAAGCGAGACCTCGGCATCAATGTTAATCGTTGGTTGAAGATCCATACCGGATAATTCACGGCCTGCTATCTCCATAAGTCTAATCCGCAGCGCTTTCACATTGGTATTCGGAGCCAAGAAACCAGCTGCACGAGCATGTCCACCATATTGCGTCAGAAGATCAGCACACTCGGTCAAGGCGCGAACCAGATTGAACTCAGGGATACTCCTGGCACTACCATTGCTTTCTTCGTCTCCCACCTCAAGTACCATTGCCGGTCGATAGTATTTCTCGGTGAGTTTCCCAGCCACCACTCCATTTACACCAGCATGAAACTCTTTATCATCCACGAATAACAGTGGTATATCCGGATTGTTAGGTGATAGCTTTTCCTCTGCCAGTGCAAAAAACTGACTGGTCAATCTCTGCCGCTCGATGTTTCTCTCTTCCAGTCGATCAGCTAACCGATGAGCTTCCTCCATCGAGTCAGCCATTAGAAGATCGTAACTGATCGACGCATGGTCCAGTCTTCCTGCTGCATTCAATCTGGGAGCCAGTACGAATGATATGGTATCCGCATCAATATATCCCGAATCCCGTCCCGAACAATCCAGCATAGCCATTATTCCCGGACGATCCGCTTCATTTAAGATCTGTAGTCCGCGGTTAACCAGGTACCGATTCTCCTCAACTAGAGGGACGAGATCTGCAACTGTACCGAGAGCAACAAGATCGAGATACTTGTCGGTTTGCCCCTTCATGCCAGCTTCTTCGAATAAAGCCTGAAGGAATTTGTAAGCAACACCCACTCCAGCCAATTCACGATATGGATACTTGGAATCACTCAACTTGGGATCGACTATTGCCAACGCATCCGGAACATCACCGACAACTTCGTGATGATCCGTGATAATGAGATCGATCCCAAGCTCCCGTGCACGAACTGCTTCTTTATTGCCGGTAATACCACAATCAACAGTTACAATCAGGCTGACACCCTGATCCTGCAATTTTTCAAGTGCGGGAATATTGAGACCATGCCCTTCATCAACTCTGTGAGGGATATATGGGATAACCTTGCCCCCCATCTGTCCTAATCCCTGAACTAACACGGCCGTTGATGTTACTCCATCGGCATCGAAATCCCCATAAACAGCGATTTTTTCGCCATCCGCAATGGCCTTCTTAATCCGAGCCACCGCTTTACGGATATCCGGCAATGTGTTGGGATCATTTTCCAGCCGACTATCCGCAACCAGAAATAGCTCAGCCATCGCAGGGTCTTTTATTCCACGATTAAAAAGCAGTTGAGCTAATAGAGGCGGAATATCAGAAGGATACTGTGACAGATGTTCCTTTTGGGCAAGGGGGAACATCTTCCATTTCATCTGATTCACCGAAGTTACTCTACCTTATCAATGCTAGTTCCGTCAATAAAAAAGGGGGCTGGATCATCAGCCCCCTTTTCTAACAGCAAATCTAGATTAATTATACCTCTCGGAACTCACCCTCAACAGTACTATCATCTGTCTCTGGAGCTTCTTCCGGTGCCTCTTCGCCCGGTGGTGGGCCTGCCTGCTCATATACCGCAGCTCCCAATTTTTGCATCGACTCGGAAAGCTGTTGAGTTGTAGTATTAATCACCTCGATATCCGTGCCATTGAGAGCATTGCGTACTTCGGTTATCTTGCCTTCGATCTCACTCTTCAAATCATCGGAGACTTTATCGGCATTCTCACGCAACATCTTCTCCGCCTGATAAGCCATATTGTCTGCCAAGTTTCTACTTTCTACTTCTTCCTTGCGCTTCTGATCATCTGCCGCATGTTGCTCCGCTTCCTTCTGCATCTTCTCGATCTCTTCCTGCGAAAGCCCGCTCGATGCCGTAATTGTTATTTTCTGCTCCTTGCCCGTACCTTTATCATGTGCCTTCACGCTCAAAATTCCGTTTGCATCGATATCGAAACTCACCTCAATCTGAGGCACTCCTCGAGGAGCCGGGAGAATACCATCAAGCATAAACCGTCCTAAGGTTCGATTATCAGCAGCCATCGGACGTTCGCCCTGAAGCACATGGATTTCTACACTGGGCTGGTTATCTGCCGCGGTGGAGAATATCTGGCTCTTGCTGGTGGGAATGGTAGTGTTTCGGTCGATAAGTGATGTAGACACACTTCCGAGAGTTTCTATACCCAAGGTAAGAGGCGTAACATCAAGCAGCAGTACATCGCGGACATCGCCCTGAAGCACCCCGGCTTGTATAGCCGCTCCAATAGCTACAACTTCATCTGGATTCACACCCTTATGCGGTTCCTTGCCAAAGAACTCTTTTACTTTCTGTTGGACAAGGGGCATTCGCGTCTGTCCACCCACGAGTATGACCTCATCGATTTGACCAGGCTGTAAACCAGCATCTTGAAGCGCCTGACGGCAAGGGATGATAGTCTTATCTACCAAATCCCCCACCAATTGTTCTAATTTTGCCCTGGTCATATTGATGCTGAGATGCTTAGGTCCTGACGCATCAGCAGTGATAAAGGGTAAGTTCACCTCTGTCTGAGGCACTGTGGAAAGTTCGGCCTTAGCTTTTTCAGCCCCTTCTTTGAGCCGCTGCAGTGCCATTTTGTCTTGCTTTAAATCAATACCTTGATCTTTCTTGAACTCATCACACAACCATTCGATAATACGTTGATCAATATCATCACCACCCAAATGAGTATCACCGTTGGTCGACTTTACCTGAAAAGTACCATCCCCGATTTCCAGAATAGAAATATCAAAAGTGCCCCCACCCAGGTCATACACCGCGATGGTCTCATCTCCCTTTTTATCCATCCCATAAGCCATGGAAGCTGCCGTGGGTTCGTTGATGATACGCAGCACTTCCAGACCGGCAATGGTACCAGCGTCTTTAGTCGCCTGCCGCTGGCTATCGTTGAAATAGGCTGGCACCGTTATAACCACCTGGGTCACGATTTCGCCTAGGTAAGATTCAGCATCAGCTTTCAACTTCTGCAGAATCATCGCTGAAACTTCAGGAGCACTGTAACCATCGTCCCCCATCTGTACTCCGGCATCACCATTGGGCCTTTCAATTATCTTGTAAGGCAGAATACTTTTATCGTAATCAACCGATGACTCCTTGAATTTGCGTCCCATCAGTCGTTTGATGCTAAATATGGTATTTTCCGGATTGGTGACTCCCTGCCTCTTGGCTACCTGTCCGGCCAATCTCTCTCCATTCTTGTTCACAGCTACCACTGATGGCGTAGTGCGAGTACCTTCAGCATTCGCAAGTACTGTCGGGTCTCCACCTTCCATTACTGCCACACAGCTGTTGGTTGTTCCCAGATCAATACCAATTACCTTACCCATTACTTATCCTCCTTGTTAGTATCCGAATTACCTTTGCCAACTTTGACCATCGTTGGTCTCAACAATCGATCATGCAGCATATAACCTTTCTGCAACTCCTCAATAACCTTCCCCTCTTCCCCTTCTTCGTAAAGCACCGCCTGATGGAAATTTGGATCAAAATCCTTCCCATAAGCATCGATTTCAAAAAGTCCCCGGTTCTCCAGTTCCGTCAACATTTTGCGATAGATAAGCTCAATCCCTTCCACCCATCCGGAATCGGCTGCTTCGGAAGAAGTATCCAGAGCCCGTTCAAAATCATCGATCACCGGTAAAAGATTGCACATCAAAAGACTATTTGCAAACTTGGCGAATTCGCCCCTTTCCTGTTCGGTTCGTTTCTTGAAATTGGCAAAATCGGCTTGTGAGCGCTGCCAGTTAGCCAGATACTGTTCTGCCTGTTCTTTATCGGTCTGGACCGGTTGTTCTTCTTCACATTGATCTTCTTCAGCAATCTGCTCTTCTTCCTGCTTGCCTTTTTTCTCTTTTTCGCTCACTAAAGCCTCCATGCCAACTGACGCTATTCATACATTTCGTAAAGCAGTTCGCTCATTATCTCCGAAAGGAACCGAACAGCAGGGAGGGTTCTTCCATATGCCATCCGGGTAGGCCCCACAATACCCACAACCCCACTTCCCTGCTCCGGTTGTCCATAACGGCTTAATACTATCGAAAAATCATGCAGAGTTGATTCCGGATTTTCACTCCCTATGATGACACGTAACTTTTCATCATCCGGGGCTTGAGCCAGAATGGAACTCAGTAGAGCTCTCTCTTCAAGTAATTCCATAAGCATTTTTGCCCGTTCACTTTTTACAAATTCCGGCTGATTCATAATTTGAGAAAGGCCATCGTAATGTGGATCTTCAATAATCCGCTCTCCAGCTGAATCCAATATCTCCAATATCACCTTAACTAACTGTTCCTCAGTTGACGATAACTCTTTCTCACTATTTTTTATTTCAGTAGCAGTCAGTCCTTCATAATAATCCGTGAGCTTTGCAGAAACGCTATTTAATTCCTCTTGCTTTAATGATTCTTCAAGTTGGACGGTCTGCTGCTTGAATCCAGCATCATGAAATACCACCGTCATAAGCACCATAAATTCTTTAAGACTGAGAAGATTGATCATCTTCACTTTTGGTGCTGTCACCTGTGGTGAGGTAACAATGGCAACATTGTGCAACATCCGTGATAGAATTGTCGCTGAGAGATGCACCAAATCATCAATTCCCTTGTTTATCTGATAAAACTGATGCCGTATCTGTCTCTGTTCGTCCCCGGTTAGCTCCTTGTTTTCAAGTAGAGTTTCCACGTAATAACGATAACCCTTAGCCGATGGGATACGTCCGGCCGATGTATGTGGCTGGATGATATATCCATCCCTTTCGAGTTGCACTAACTCATTGCGGACTGTCGCAGAACTTACTTTCTTCCCAAAGTTACGTGCAATAATCCCCGAAGACACGGGTATAGCTGTTGAAGTATACTCCTGAATGAGATTGCGGAGTACGTTACTCCCTCGGTCAGTTAACATGTTTACCTTTTTAGCACTCTCCTCATTAGAGTGCTAATTTATATCTAAAGGATATCATTTCTAAGCTGTTTTGTCAATAGTATATTGTCAACCATTACTCGTGCGCAAGTTGACATTCAGCCACCATCCCGCTATAGTTTTACAGGATGAAAGAAACAATTCTGGAAAGATTGCGGCAAGGTGGACATGTATCGGGCGAAGATTTAGGAAGAACCATCGGTATTTCCCGAACGGCCATCTGGAAATATATAAAAGAACTCCGTCACGCAGGCTACCAAATAGATTCCTCCCCCAACAAAGGTTATCTGCTGGTAAGCGCCCCGGACAATCCCTTCCCCGAAGAGATAAAAGCAGGACTCAACACGCGAGTATTGGGAAAAACAGTTGTCTTTCACAAAGAAGTCGCCTCAACCCAGGACGTGGCCAAGTCTTTGGCAGCACAGGGAGCGGATGAAGGAACCGTTGTCGTTGCCGAAACTCAGAGCGGAGGGCGAGGGAGGATCGGACGGGCATGGTCATCACCCTCAGGTGGAATCTATTTCTCCATCATTCTAAGACCCAATATCAGACCCACCGAAGCTCTCAGGTTGCCCCTCATCGCCGGTATCGCAGTGGCCCAAGCGATAGCTTTCTTAACGGAACTCAAACCAAAATTAAAGTGGCCCAACGATATCATTATCAATGGCCGGAAAGCGGGCGGAATTCTTACCGAGATGAGCGCTGAAGTGGACCGCCTCGACTGGGTCATTATCGGCATCGGTTTGAACGTAAATACACCACCAGAGTCATTCCCTTCTGACATCGAAGATATCGCCACTTCCCTAATGAAAGCAGAAGGAGAATACATCCCGCGAGTGAAGCTACTCCAGCACATTCTGCGTGAACTCGAATCGCTTTTGGATATCTTTCACGAGTCTGGTTTTGAACCTCTCCGTACACAATGGAAAGAGCTCAGCAATACAATTGGGGAAACGGTTAAGGTGATATCCGGATCAGAAGAAATAATCGGCCACGCTATTGATATCGATTCTGACGGAGCGCTTATACTTCAAAAAAATGACGGCACCAAAGAAAGAATCATCGCCGGAGACGTCTACATAAGAAAGGCATCGAATGGATAATCTGCAAGCACAATTGGATTTTGATAGGGAGCATATCTGGCATCCCTATACTTCCATGATCGATCCTCTTCCCACTTATCCAGTGGTCTCAGCCAGCGGCGTTCGTTTGAAGTTCGCCGGTGGCCGTGAGCTTATAGATGGCATGTCATCATGGTGGGCCGCTATCCATGGATACAATCACCCCATCTTGAATGAGGCAGCGATAAAACAGATCGAACAGATGTCGCATGTTATGTTCGGTGGAATAACTCATCGACCAGCAAATGATCTGGCCGAGTTGCTAATCAACCTCACTCCTAAACCAATGCAGAAGGTTTTCTTTTCCGATTCCGGCTCGGTATCTGTTGAAGTGGCGATAAAAATGGCTATTCAGTATTGGTACACCATTGGAAAACCGGAAAAGCATCATCTCCTCACTATCCGTTCCGGTTATCATGGTGATACATTTGGCGCTATGGCCGTCTGCGATCCAGTGAACGGTATGCATCATATGTTCAGCGAAATCTTGCCACAGCATTATTTCGCAGACGCTCCCCAGTGCGGATTCGATGATTCATGGGACGATACCTACATCGCTGACTTTCGCAATCTGATCGAAGCGCATCACAATGAATTGGCCGCGGTCATCCTGGAACCCATCGTTCAAGGAGCGGGCGGGATGCGCTTCTATTCTCCCGAATACCTGCGCCAGGTACGATCCTTATGTGACCAATACGATGTTCTTCTTATACTGGACGAGATCGCTACCGGATTTGGACGCACTGGTAAGATGTTTGCTTGTGAACATTCGGAAGTCGCTCCAGATATCATGTGCGTAGGCAAAGCTATCACGGGAGGATACCTTTCCCTGGCCGCAACGCTCACCTCTCAGAAAATCAGTGACGGGATTTCAACAAATGGTAACGGAGCACTCATGCATGGTCCGACATTCATGGGAAATCCTCTGGCATGCTCGATAGCCGTTGCCAGTATCAATCTACTACTGTCAACACCATGGAAAGATCGCGTGAATAGCATTGAGCAACATTTGAAGCAAGAACTTGGCCCATGTTCAGCATACCCACACGTTGCCAACGTTCGGGTCCTCGGCGGTATCGGCGTGATTGAAATGAAAGAGCCAGCTAACATGGCCACGATTCAAAAACGATTTGTAGACAAAGGAGTGTGGATCAGGCCCTTTGGGAAGCTAATTTATACAATGCCACCATATATCATAAAAAAACAGGATTTGACGCAGATAACCACATCAATGAGAGAGGTTATTGAGGAAGAGAACCAGGTTAAATGAAATCGCCCGCCAACAAATTTACATTCATAGAAAAAGAACTCGAAGAGCGCAATTCCCGGAATCACCTACGCTCCCTTCAAACGGTCGTACCTACTTCCGCAGTTGAGGCAACAGTCAACGGTCGGCCCATGATCAACTTCTCTTCCAACGACTACCTGGGTCTCTCCGGGCATTACCTGCTAAAGCAAAGAGCTACCGAATTCATGGAACGCTACGGGACCGGTTCCACCGCCTCGCGACTCATCTGCGGCACCTATGAATGCTTCGATCATGTAGAGCAAAAACTGGCTGAATTGAAAGGAGCGGAATCCGCCCTTCTTCTGAGTTCGGGATTTCAGGCCAATGTATCTATCCTCCCTGCACTAACCGATCGGCACTCCCTGATTTTATCGGACCGATTAAATCACCGCAGCCTTGTTGAAGGTTCACTACTCTCCCGCTGCCGTGTTGTCCGTTTTCGCCATAATGCTCTGGATCATTTGCAACAGTTACTGAATGAAAACCGAGACAAAGGTCATTCCCGCACTCTGATCGTCACTGAGTCGGTCTTCAGCGTCGATGGCGATCAAAGCGATATTGACGCACTGGTAGAAATTGCTAGCGATTTTGAGGCACTGTTGATCATTGATGAGGCTCACGCCACTGGGGTCTTGGGAGATCGCGGCATGGGACTCACCTGCAATAAAAAAGTGGATCTGACTATCGGCACTTTCGGTAAAGCCCTGGGCTCTTTCGGCTCTTACGTCACTTGTTCGGAGCAGATGCGGACATATTTTATCAACTGCTGCGCCGGTTTCATCTATACTACTGCGCTTCCTCCTTCGGTGGTCGGCGCTATCGATGCGGCTCTTGACCTGATTCCAACAATGGAAAATGAACGTCTCGATTTGCACCAAAAAGCGGAACAAGTACGCTCATCTCTGAGTGAACTCGGCTGGAGCACCGGGGAATCAACTACCCAGATCATACCGGTAATAGTGGGAGATGAGATCCAAACATTGGCCCTCTCCAAATGGCTGGAAGATCAAGGAATACTGGCAGTAGCCATCCGACCGCCTACAGTTGAAACAGGCCAGTCGAGAATCCGGTTAGCGATCTCCGCATTACATACAGACGATCATATCGAGCAATTGATCAATGCATTTCGGAAGTGGCACGAAAAATGACTAATAACAAAATACCCCGACAGTTGTTTATCACCGGTACGGATACAGGAATCGGTAAGACTGTCATATCAGCCATTCTAATGGCCGGACTAAAAGGAAGATATTGGAAACCAATCCAGAGCGGGCTGGAGGAGACGACGGATACGCAATGGATTCAGAAAGTTACCGCATTGCCAGAAAATCATTTTTCCCCGGAAACCTATCGACTCCAACAGCCGCTTTCCCCTCATGCTTCCGCAACCACTGAAGGTATACATATCGATCTGGAGGCGTTCCAGCTTCCCGATACCGAAGAGCATCTTATAGTGGAAGGCGCAGGCGGGATTATGGTTCCACTTAACGAGACTCACCTTATGCTGGATTTGATGAAAAAGCTGGATATCCCTGTACTGTTGGTAGCACGAAGTGAACTGGGAACGATTAACCATACTCTGCTCTCACTGGAACAGATGAAAAGACATGGCCTTGAAGTGTTCGGTGTAATCATAAATGGTCCCAAGAACCCGAGTAACCGAGAAGCGATTGAGCACTTTGGCAAGGTAACTGTACGAGCGGAAATCGAACCACTAGCCGAGATTAATCCGCAAACTTTGAAACAGACCTTCTTGGACTGCGGAATCTCCGGCCAAAGTTCATGGAGTGCGGAAGTCATACTTCCGCGGATCACTTGCAATAAAAAAACTCTCTCATTCCAAAGCAGTAGCAAGGCTACCGCACTCCAACAAGAACGTTTGCCCCATTGCCCTTTGCATATCTTTATACCAAATACCTCTTATATCGTTACGGCAAGCACACTACACAAAACCCCTATCTTTCATGATGAGCAACGACTAAAGATGTTACAAAGTGCTCTGTTAGAAGCAACCGAGTCCTTTGGTTGGCAATTGCAGGCCTGGGCAGTATTTCCCAATCACTACCATTTTATTGCTCAGTCACCGGCTGAGGGTATTACCCTTAGTCGCATGATCCAACGTTTACATTCCCTCACAGCACGACAAGTTAATGACCTGGATCAAAAGCCTGGGAGGAAAGTCTGGTATCAATATTGGGATACTTGCCTCACATACGAAAAGAGCTATTTAGCCAGACTGAACTATGTTAATCACAATGCTGTAAAACACGGGCTTGTGTTCGCAGCAGAAGATTACCTTTTTTGTTCCGCCTCGTGGTTCAACAAACAAGCCGATTCCGACTTTCGCAAGAAAGTCAATTCGTTCCAATACGACCGTTTGAATATCCCGGATAATTTTTGAGTTGTATTTGGAGTGCACAAGTTAAACTTGTGCTTTTCGCGCGGAAGCTTAGCTTCCGCAGCCCAAGGAGGAAAATGGACCGAAGACTCCTGTTCACACTTGCAGAAGATATCATAAACGGATATACACCGGATATCGATGAATACAAAGCTCTAGCTGCCATCGAAGAGCAGGACGTTTTCTCGCTCTTTGCAGGTGCGGACATGATTCGGGATTTCCACTTCGGGCGGGAAATACATCTTTGCTGCATCTGTAACGGGAAATCGGGCAAGTGCAGTGAGGATTGCAGTTTTTGTTCCCAGTCTGCTTTCGCCCGAACCGATGTACCTGTTTATCCTCTCATGGGGAAAAGTGAACTCCAACAAGGCGGCCTCTGGGCTCTGAACACACCCATCACTCGCTATTCTATCGTCACCAGCGGGAAACGGCTCCCAAAAAAAGAGGTGGCATCTATCGCTGAGGCACTGGCTGAATTGGATGGCAGCAAAATCAGCACGTGTGCTTCGCTTGGCATCCTCGACTCTCTTGACTTTGAGACTCTGAAAAAAGCGGGCGTGAGTAGATACCATCACAATCTGGAAACAGCACAAAGTCATTTCAGTCAAATGTGCACCACACACACCTATCAGGAACGAATCGATACCATAATGGCAGCAAAAGAAGCTGGGCTTTCCGTATGCTCCGGAGGGGTTTTCGGTATTAAGGAGAATGACAAACAGGTTCTAGAGCTAGCCTTGACTCTTAAGGACCTGGATGTAGATGCAGTTCCGCTTAATTTCCTGGTTCCCATCAAAGGGACAAAAACTGAAAACCACAACGAATTATCGCCACTGAGATGCCTCAAAATAATCTCTATTTTTCGATATGTCCTTCCGAAAAAAGATATCTTCGTCTGTGGAGGCAGAGAGTACAACCTAAAAGAGCTTCATCCGCTTATTTTTTATGCAGGTGCCAGTGGCATGATGACAGGTGACTACCTGACCACTTCGGGACGAACGCTAGAGACGGACTTAGCTTTGATTGAACAACTCGGATTCGTCTCAAGAGCAAAATTTTAGATCGACACACCTGCCTAGCTATATTATTTGTGCTATAATTCATGATGAGATTCACGGAGGATATTGAATAATATGGAAGTTACCTGGCTGGGTCATTCCTGTTTTAAATTAAAGAGCAAGAACGGTACCGTTATTACGGATCCCTTTGACAGTAGCTCAGGCTATCAACTGGGCAAAGTCGCTGCCAACATCGTCACCGTTAGCCACGATCATCCGAATCATTGTTGCGTCGATGGAATCGGTGGCGACCCCAAAATCATTACCGGCCCGGGTGAATACGAGATTGCCGGTATATTTGTCTACGGCGTGAGAACCTTTCACGATACTGAAAAGGGTCAGCAAAATGGGAAGAATACCTGTTATCTCATAGAGATTGATGATATCAAGGTATGTCACCTGGGAGATTTGGGACATGTGCCAACAGCAGCACAGGTGGATGAGATCAGTGACGCCGACGTCTTGATGATTCCGGTGGGAGGCGGTACTACTATTGATGCAGCCACAGCCGCCGAGATCGCAAACCTACTAAGCCCAAAGTACTTGATACCGATGCACTACAAAACGGATGCTTCCAAAGCAGAGCTGGATCCTCTCGACAAGTTTTTAAAAGAAATGGGCGTTAAGGAAGTCTCTCCGATACCCAAGCTAGTCGTAAACAAGTCAATGTTGCCTATCGATATGGACCTGGTAGTTATGGATTATAAAGGCTAGAGCAGTGTCAACTAGAAAAATATCAGTTATGCGTATTTTCACCCTCACTGGATTTCCGTTTTCACGGGAATGACATTGGTAGGGTCTGGATTCCGACGTGCCGTCGCCATAGCGGCCTCGTCAGCCGAAGTTTAACGAAGGATGGCTTTCGCGCGTCGGTGACTTGCGTCAGCAATGACATGTTGTGGCTTTATTGCCCGAAAACATTGGTCCGGCGTTTGTTTAAAATGCGATTGCCCTGGGTTGATCTTTACCCACACTTAGCACAGCGGGTTATGTCATTCCCGCGGAGGCGGGAATCTAGTCATCCCAATAGGTCATAGTACAAGTGTCTCCAGTTGGGATTACTCTTTTCGATCAAGTTCATCTTCCACTGCCTGTTCCACTTCTTGAGTTGCTTCTCTCTCGCAATCGCTGCGTGGATGTCTCCACATTCTTCATAATACACCAGTTGATGGACTTCATATTTACTGGTGAATCCTTCAACCTGATCAGTTTTGTGCTGGTAGACTCTCCTTAACAAATCGTTTGTGACGCCAATGTACAATGTGCCATTGCGTTGACTTGCCAATATGTAAACATAGTACTTCTTCATCAGGCCAAAGATGGATTCTGACTTTCGTCAGAATGACATGTCTTTCGTGTCATTCCGGGCTTGCCCCTGAATCTAGTCCCCCTTGCCTCCCCTCTGGATTCCCGCATTCGCGGGAATGACAGTAAGGGATTCCTCTGGATACCAGATCAAGTCCGGCATAACATGAAAACCTTTCCCCCGCTTCCAACTCCGCCTTCAACTGCCTCGCGCTACCGCCGCTTGGCAGTTTTGTCTGCGTTCTCAGCGGTGTCCTTGCTGATTCACTGGGAACAAACAGGGCGGAAGCCCATGCTGAAGTAATCGTCGTCCGGGCCGCCGTCGTAGCGATAAGCTGACCGCAAGCGCACCGCGCGGCCGTACCAGCTCCCGCCGCGAGACACGCGGTACGAGCCCGCAAAAGGTCCTCGTGGATTGTTTTCCGAACTGCTGCTGTATGAGCCATACCACCAATCCCAACACCATTCCCAGACATTTCCATGCATATCATAAAGCCCCCAGTTGTTTGGGCTGTAATAACCAACCGGTGTTGTCCCATTTTCATTACCACTGTAGTTTGCATCGCTTGAGTCAATGCTATCGCCAAAACTGTACTCGGTGGTAGTATTGGCCCGGCAGGCATATTCCCATTCCGCCTCGGTGGGCAGGCGGTAACCATTGGCATTCCATTTCACCCAGTCTTTTTGTATATCTACTCTGCCGGAGCGGTACGCCTCAGATTGGGATGCGGATGTGTAATAACACGGTGTGCGTCCCTCCATCTCACTCAGGGCATTACACCAGAGAACCGTATCATACCACTCAATATCCGTGACCGGATGGTTTTCATCCTGTGTTCCGCCATATTCTTCACTTCCCATATCACCAGGCATGTTGAAGCTGTAGCCGTTGGATTCACCCCAGTTCTTCACCTTCATCCACTGGGCATATGTTATCTCATATGCTGACATGTTGAACGGTGAGAGGCTGACCAAATGGACAGGTCTTTCATCACTGTTTCCTTCGGTGCTGCCCATACTGAAGCTGCCGCCGGGAATGGAGGCCATCTCAATACCGGAGGGGACGGTGTAGGCGGGGGGAATTTCCTTGACAGTTGGCTCACCATCATCACCGCCGCCACAGCCGACACTGCTTGCCAGGAAGACTAATGCCAGACTGATAGATAAGATAATACGAATGATATTTTTGTTCAATGCTCGACTCCTTTCAAATGTGGAAATGCATGTTTATTGAACCCTCCCAACGCCCACCGTTAACCAGTCCGCAAGAGAGGGTAAGCCAGAGGTAGGCGTCACCCACATGCCTTGCAAAAGGCCACTTCATAGGGGATTTGGGTTCCACATTTGTTACAAAACATATGTCCTCCTATTAGTTTGGTTAATTATACCCCCTTTACCCCGCTGGATTCCCATTTTCATGGGAATGACATGTCAAGTCGGGAATGCAAAATTAAGGAACATTCTCTCGCCTTCATGTCTTTCCGGGCCGAGCAGACTGTGTCATAATCTATTATCTCGGCAATTAAATATGATGCATAATAGAGATAAATATGGCATAATGAATATATGGAAAAGAGAGATGCCAGAAAGTTAAGTAATGATGCACAATATGAACTCCGTTGTT
>JABMQN010000137.1 GCA_013203045.1 Chloroflexota bacterium | reverse complement strand
CCTCACCCCCAGCACGAATCCCTGTCCGTTCAGAATGCAATTCAATTAATTATCAAAGCGAAGCTGATTCGTAAGTGGAGAAAAACTGGCAGTTTTGTTGCCTTGAGATAGGGAATCCTCTTTAGTTATCCTCTTATCTCCTTGACTATCCAATACTGTCTTGTGTAGGATAGTGGAAACTAATTGGGGGGGAGTAGTTTCCATATGTTTATTATTAGCTGGCAAGAGCTTGATTGACATACCAATCATAGCTATCTATGATGATAGCAACAATAAATAGGAGGAATTGACATGGAAGAAATACCAACAACTGCTTATCCGCTAAGCCTATCTATTGACTATCCAGATGGAGACCGAAACAGACTAACTATCTTTTTTAGGCTCTTTATGCTGATTCCGATATGGGTGGTTCTTGCCTTGCTTAGCACTTCAGAATTTTCTGGTGGTGGGGAGGAATGGGATTTCTATGTTGGTGGTGGCGGAGTTGTTGCTATTCCTATTGTTCTGATGATCCTCTTCAGGCAGAAATATCCGAAGTGGTGGTTTAACTGGAATCTAGAGTTGACCAGGTTCAGCACCAGGGTATTTGCCTACTTTGCGCTATTGAGGGACGAGTATCCCTCGACAGATGAAGAACAATCGGTTCACCTGGATATCGTTTATCCAGACGCAAAAGAAGACCTTAATCGATGGCTTCCTTTGGTGAAATGGCTACTGGCGATTCTCCACTACTTTGTGCTGATATTCTTGGGTATAGTATCGATAGTGTTGATCATTATTGCTTGGTTCGCGATCTTATTTACCGGTAGATACCCTAAAGAAATGTTCGGCTTTGTAGTTGGAGTTGAACGGTGGTCTTTGAGAGTGGGTGCCTATGCCTTTTTGCTCGTAACCGATAAATACCCTCCTTTCAGACTTGGTGAATAAAACTAGCGATGATCGAAAGCCACCCACCAACTCATTGAACAACGACTGCAATTAGCGGTTTCCCTATAGGCAAATGATGCAGTGCGATATGAAATCCAAGAGGAGGTATTCATCGTGTCTGACATAAGAGTCGAAAAACCAACTGAAGATCAACTCAAAGAAATTGGCGTCAGGGAATGGCCGATATGGGAGAAGGAGTCGTCCAAATTTGACTGGTATTACAGCGACAAGGAGACCTGCTACTTACTGGAGGGAAAGGTTACCGTGACGCCAGAGAATGCGGAGGCTGTCGATTTTGGAGCTGGTGACTTGGTGGTGTTTCCCAAGGGCATGAAATGCATCTGGAATATCAAAGAGGATGTCCGTAAGCATTATTCTTTTGGGTGAAACTTCCGTCAATGTCTACATGCCCCAGCATGAGGAAAGGGGAGTGTAGCTAATATGGGGACCCGATCTTAATTCCAGTTACAGTGGATAAGGGCACTAACACCTAACGCTCTTATTGAGACCTCTTCCGTATCTACAAGGTCAGGGGCTGCCCCAGGAGAACTTGGTACGATCTTGATAAGCCCTTCCACTTCATCCAATAACTCAGACAACGTGTACTCCGAAGGATCGAAACGGGCCAGGTCATAATCTTGGTGGCGAAGAACCAGGTTCCAGTCCTCGTCCAGGATTATCTGTAGCCCTTTGTTCTCGTCCGTGATTGATAGCAATCCCCAAGCTTTCATATGCTGCCTCCTGGCCATTTTTCGAGCTCCACCTGATATCTCTATTATAGATGAGTATTGTACGAGCTAAAAGTGGGCAATACCTCAAATCTGAGAGTGTCAGCCCTAATTATATTTTGGGGCAAACACTAGACATCAGTATGAGGTGACCAGATGTGCCCCCTACCCAACGATGTATGTCCCTGTCCCCACCGCAATCAGCTTGTCATCATCGTTGTGGAGTTCCATCCGGGTGACAGCCACTTTGTTTCCCTTCCTCAAGATTGAAGCGGTTCCAATGAACTCGTTCCCTTTCGGAGGTCGGAGATAATCAACCCTCATGTCAATCGTTTTTACCTTGCTGAGTCGCTCCATTTGATCTTCCAAGGATTGATCTTGCATATCCTTCCGTAGTTTCTGAAAAACAGCGAGTCCTCCCGTGACATCCAACATTGCCGAAATTGCTCCCCCGTGAACTGTCCCCGTTTCAAGATTTCCGATCAGTTCATCCCTCATGGGGAGTTTGACGAGGATCTCTCCGCTATCCAACCGCTCAAATGTAAGTCCCAAGAGATCTATGAATGGAGGTCTTCCATGTTTAGCGTTCGACTTTGAAGATTTCTCTTTTGCCATGGTTATTCACTACCTCCGTCTATAATCTGGAACCTGTATAGATCACTCGTATTGTGCCGATATACCAAGTGTTTGTCAATTAACCGTAGTTTTAGCTGCATAAATGGAATTGTCTGGTTTCCTGTTTTGTTGTTTGGCAGCTTTACGGTCCGCAATATAATATATAATAATATAGCCGATCATTCCCCTCGTATTGACATTCCCCTCTCATCCGTTTATCCTTCAGTGCAAAAGGGTGCTGCCCAGCAACTCAGGTATATTCCCATGTAACCGGTTATACGGAGTGTTGGGCCGCTAATCATTGAATCAGCCAAATAATGAACATGAAACCTATCATTGACGAACAAGAGTATTACGAACAAAGATTTGAGAATATCCATTTAGAGCTAGGTGAGATTCTAAGTAGTAAATTTACAGATTGCACCTTCGTAAGATGCGCCTTTGGAGCTGTTGGCTTGACAAATTGTCGATTTACCAATTGCACCTTTAACGAATGTGACTTGAGCTTAGCGCAGTTATTTGGAAGTTCATTCCCTTCTACTGTTTTCGAAAACTCAAAAATCATTGGGATTGACTGGACGCAGAGTAACTGGAGTAATATTGGTTTGAGTAACCTCAGCGGCTTCTTCGATTGTATTCTCAGCCATAGTACGTTTATCGGATTAGACCTGAAAGGCATCCAAATGAAAAACTGTATTGCCAATGAAGTGGATTTTCGGGATGCAAATTTATCCAAAGCGAACTTTCAGGGAACTGATCTGGCAAGAAGCCTTTTTGGAAACACAAACTTAACAGAAGCAGACCTGAGCCAAGCTCGGAACTACGATATTGATGTTTACAATAATATAGTAAAACAAGCTAAGTTCTCATTACCGGAAGCTATAGCTCTTTTGTACAGTATGGATATTATTTTGAAGGAACAATGTGACTGGGCGTGATAAACAGGAAAGTTTTTAGTCGCTGCAGCCCAACAAATCCTTAAAAGGGACAACAAGGGCGATCACCCTCAACTTGCCCACCATCCCCTGAACCTCTATAATTCATCCCAACAGTTACCCTTTGTCAGTACTCGGTTTAGCTCTCACAATAGTGCCCAGAATACCCATCAGACACCTCAGAAT
>JABMQN010000136.1 GCA_013203045.1 Chloroflexota bacterium | reverse complement strand
CAGGAATTGATTTTGATAGTGATTCGTTTAAAAAATATCTGTCCCACAAAGAAGGTGACGGTTATGGCTGCCCATATTGAGTGACTTCAGATCGTACCGAAAAAGCGTCTCATCGTAGCAGATCGTTTCTATTGGTTAGCTTTTGGGATTAGGATTCCTTCCGGAAGTTATAAATAGTGTTTCGGTACGCATAACGTGATCTGCTGCAGCAATGTCATCCCCCACAATTCTAATCAATCCGTCAATATCTTCTGCTTCGATCAATGCCACAATATCGTACTGTCCAAACACGCGATCCACTGACAACAATTCTGGCCGATTGCCCAATTCAGTAACTGCGGTAGGCTCTTGGCCCTTTTCTGCCTTGATTAATACATAAGCTCGCTCACTCATGAGTTATGACCTCCCTATAGAATTTCGCTGAATCATCTTGTTGTTTTCCGGCCATATTGTAGTGTGGCAAAATGGTTTTTATAATTATGTTCCAACAAACACTTCAAGCAACGACCTATGAATAGGCTGTCTTGGAAGAACTTCTAGGCGTATCGTCCGCAGGCAAATCCTTCACCCAGTTCGCACCAGACGCAACTACCAGGCGTCTCGTCGGCAACGATGAGCTGCGATTCACATTGGCCGCAAAGGTACTCTTCCCCAGGTTTCATGGGACCGTTACAGGGTGTGATGGTCATGGGACAAATCTGAATACAATTATTACATTGCTTGCAGAACTCAGGTTGAATGCCGAACGGGTAATCCACATGACGGTCCTTACCCCTTCCCACAAAGCCGATAGCGCGGGCTTTCCAGATTTCAGTGCAAGTTCGTACACAACGTCCGCACAAAACACAGTCCGCATTACGAAACGGGTAGCGGACACTGGTGACCCCGCAACGCACGGCAATATCCTGAATGGCACGAGAGTTAGGTGCCTGAGCAACTAGCAACTCCGCAAGATTGTGGCGCAGTTTCCTGATCTTGTCCGTACTCGTCAGAATCACCATACCCTCTTCCACGTTCAAAGTGCAGGAAGTCGTGACTTTGGAACGGCCATTAACCACATGTTCTACGATGCATAGTCGACACGCACCAATATCGGTTAGGCCGGGAACATGACACAGGTGGGGAATGCAGATACCGTATTCGATCGCAGTGTCAAGCACGCTGGTGCCCCTGATAGCACGAATGATGGCTCCATCTATATTAACATTTACATATTGCTGCATTTTATTACCTCTTTTTGTCAGACAACTTGAATAGCATCAAACTTGCACTCACTTCGGCAAATCCCGCATTTCTGGCAAAGTTGGACATCAATAACATGCGGCTGTTTTTTCTCGCCGGTGATGGCTTGATATACACATCCTTTCAGACAAACGCCACATCCGTTACACCTGTCAGGATCAATCGAGTAGGTGATCAGAGCCTTACAAACTCCGGCCGGACATTTATTCTCATTGATATGTGCCTCGTATTCCGAACGGAAATAACGCAGGGTGGAAAGAACAGGATTCGGCGCGGTTTTGCCCAGGCCACACAGAGCAGTCTCGGATATTGTTTCTCCCAATTCTGCCAGAAGATCAAGCTGCCCCGGTGTTCCGCGGCCTTCGGTGATATCGGTAATCATCTCGAGCATGCGATCGATCCCCACACGGCAGGGCAAGCAGTTACCGCACGATTCATCCTGCAGGAATGTCAGGAAATATTTGGCAACATCCACCATGCAGGACGCCTCATCCATTACCACCATACCGCCTGAGCCGATCATCGAGCCAGCTTCGGAGAGAACGTCAAAGTCTAGCGGGAGGTCGAACTTCTCCACCGGCAGACATCCGCCTGATGGGCCACCGGTCTGAACTGCTTTTATTGAGTTACCGTTGATCCCGCCACCACCGATATCAAACACAACCTCGCGAATGGATGTGCCCATCGGGACTTCAACCAACCCGGTATTTTTGATGCGGCCAGTCAGAGCCAGAATCTTGGTCCCTTTGCTACTTTCCGTTCCAATGGAGGCAAATGATGACGAACCGTTCGATATAATGGATGGAACATTGGCCCAGGTCTCGACATTATTAAGTACCGTTGGTTTGTGAAAAAGACCGTCCACCACAGTGTGGACATCCTTGGCCCGGGGCTCGCCGACTTTGCCTTCTATGGATGCCATAAGAGCCGTTGATTCTCCACAGACAAAAGCACCTCCTCCCCGGGCGATAGCTACATCAAACGAGAATGATGAGCCCAAAATATTGTCTCCAAGAAGGCCCAACTCACGAGCCTGATCGACGGCAATCCGCGAATGCTTCACAGCGAGAGGATATTCATTGCGAACGTAAATGTATCCTTTTTGCGCGCCAACTGCACGGGCGCCAATCATCATGCCTTCCAGGACTAGATGAGGATTACCTTCGAGTACGGCCCTGTCCATGTAGGCCCCGGGATCACCCTCGTCAGCATTGCAGATGACATACTTCTCATCCCCAGGAGCTTCACTACATTCCGCCCACTTTCGGCCAGTCGGGAATCCGCCACCGCCGCGCCCACGCAGCCCTGATGCTTTGATCTCACCAATAATACTCTCTGGTGATACACCATTCAATGCCCTGACTAGAGCGGAATAGCCGCCCGCCGCGATGTAGTCTTCGATCGATAGGGGATCGACCAGGCGGTTCTGGGAGAGGATCTGCTGATTCTGCGCCCGGTAAAAGGGAACTTCCGACTCGGTCTTAACTCGTTCACCCGAAACCGGATCTTCATAGAGCAGCCGCTCGATCAACTCGCCCTTTATTACGGTCTGATGTACAATCTCAAAAGCGTCCTCCGGCGAGACTTTGCAGTAGAATATATTGCCCGGCTCAATGACCATGACTGGGCCCTGCTCGCAAAAGCCTTGGCATCCTGTAACGCGCAGACGCACACTGGAATCTAATCCCTGCTGAGATAATTCTTCCCTGAATGCTTCAACAACGGTCTGCGATTGCGAGGCTTGGCAGCCAGGTCCCCCGCATAGCATTATCGTAGTGGTAATGTTTTCCCTCTGCTCGCGTATCTGTTCGCGGAGGTGTTCCAGTTCGCGATGACTATTGAGTCTGGGCATGTTGCGTCTCCTCCGGTTGCTGACCGCCAATAGTGTCGATGAGTTTGCGAAGCTTTCCAGGTGTCACATGGTGATGATAGGTCTCGTTTTCAGTGACAATCGGTCCCAGTGCGCAAGTCCCCAGGCAGTTGACACGTTCGATGGAGAAGAGCCCATCTGGAGTCACGTCACCAAGCTCAATCCCGAGTTGACCTGTGGCCTGATCAAGCAGAAGACGAGCGCCTCGGACATGGCATGCTGTACCCATACATATGGTGAGCACATTCTTGCCGGCTGGTTTTAACCTGAAGGCCTTATAAAAGGAAGCCACGCGGTAGACTTCCATAATCGGCACCCCGAGACCCTGGGATACGGCTTGCATAGCCTCCTCGGGAATATATCCGTCCTTTTCCTGAACGTCATGGAGTACCTCAATGAGTTGATCCGGTTGACTTCGACGTCCATCCAGAATTTGATCGATTGCTAGGGGCGACATATTGACCTCCTTATAAATGGTAGAGACTACGCTTGATATTTCTTAAAATACTTGATAGGATCAGTGCCGTAAATACTGAATAAATGCACTCATAATGCCTATAATAAATAGGCATTATGAGTTATGATTCAATGGGAAATAAAGAAAATACTCCGTCTCGAACCGACAGTCACCCGGTATCTTTTCCATCGAAAGAGCTGGCTCTTTTGTGGCGAATCCCGTTTCCTACCGAAATCGAACCCGATAAAATAGAGTCCGCGCTGAGAGAACGTATCAAGGAATTAAACTGCCTTTACGGGGTTTCGCAACTAGCTGAGCGTAATCTCTATTCTCTGGATAATCTTCTGGAGGAGATTGTCAACTTTTTGCCCCATTCATGGCAATATCCCGAGATTACCTGCGCCCGAATCATTCATAAGGGGAAAACCTACACCAGCGATAGATTTAAGGTGACTAACTGGAGACAGTCGTCACGGATCTACATGTACCATGAGGCAGTAGGTGAGGTTGGGATTTTTTACCTGGAAGAATGCCTTCCGGCCGATGAAGGTCCTTTTCTGGAAGAAGAGCGAGCTCTTCTGGACGCGGTGGCCGAGCAGATCGGCACCATTGCCACCCGGATATCATCAGACTTGGAGTTGCAGGAGACCAACCGTCAATTGACATTGGAGCGCGAGGCCTTACAGGAATCGAACACGGCGATGAGAATAGTCCTGGCCCGGATCGAGCAAGAGAAACAGGAAATCTACCGGGACATCAATATGAACGTTGAAAAAATCTTGATGCCGACCCTGCAAGCCTTGTCCATGCAACTATCCCCAGCTCAGAAAAAATATGGGGAAATACTCCAGACTAATCTTGAGGAAATCACCTCACCATTCATCAATCAATTGTCCCGTTCATATCAGTCAATGACTCCAACAGAAATCGGCATCTGCAATATGATTCGCAACGGAATGCAGACCAAAGAAATCGCGGAAGCTCGGAGCGTATCTGCGGCCACCATCAATCGCCATCGGGAAAAGATTCGACGAAAACTCAATATCACCAATCAGGATGTTAATCTGGCGACCTTCCTGCAATTGAGCATGTGGGAAGGAAAGTAGAAATTGAGGCTGGTCTGGATTCCTGGTCAAGCAGACTGTGTCATAATCTAAATCACCACCGATTTTGCCATGTCATTGCGAGTAAATCCCCCTTTCATCCCCCTTTACGAAAGGGGGAAAGAGGGGGATTTGGGAGATCGCCACGTCGACTGTGGCTCCTCGCGAAGACATTGTGACACAGCCTGCATGGCCCGGAATGACATATCCATCTTTAAGCCTTTGCTCAATTGAGATACGCGATTGCCTTGCCATAGATTAAATCCACCCTCTTTACAAACCTTTTTGGGTTGTGTATCATGGGTAATGGTTGACAGTCGGTAAACAGTTGCCTACTGCCCATACCAGAGGGAGGATACACCACTGTGATTGGCTCGGAAACTCACGAAGTTGAACGGAAAGTTCTCTCAATTTTAAGGATTGTCAGCGAATCTCAGGATCCTGTAGGCGCCAGAATTGTGGCTAGAAGGTTGCAGTATTTTGGCATTGAACTTACGGAGAGGGCAGTCCGCTATCATCTTAAGCTGATGGATGAGCGCGGGCTTACTTCACTTGAAGGACGCGATGGCCGAGTGATCACCGAGCTGGGAATCGAAGAACTCAAAAGCGCCCTGGTGCAGGATAAAGTGGGGCTGGTACTTTCCAAAATCGAAATGCAGGCTTTCCAGACTACCTTTGACTGGAAAACTCAGTCAGGTTCGGTTCCGGTCAATATATCATTCTTCCACAAAGGAAAATTCAGCAAAGCAGTGGATGCGATGAGCGTCGCTTTCAAAGCCGGGCTTTGCGCCGGACATATGGTGGCGGTGGCTCATGAAGGGGAGAAACTGGGAGAGATTACCATACCTGAAGGGAAAGTCGGGTTGGCTACGATTTGCAGTGTGCTGATCAACGGAGTACTGCTCAAGGCCGGCATTCCCATGGATTCCCGTTTTGGCGGTATCCTCCAAATTAAAAACAAGCGGCCGCTGAGGTTCGTGGAACTCATCCATTATTCCGGTTCTTCACTTGACCCTTCTGAAGTATTCATCCGAGGCAAAATGACTTCGGTCCGGAAGGCGGCCAGGCTGGGAAACGGCAAGGTTCTTTCCAATTTCCGGGAGGTTCCGGCTATTTGCCGTCCCATAGTCGAAGAGACGGTTGAGGGACTCAGGGAATCTGGTCTGGGAGGATTGTTCCTGATGGGCAATACCAGCGAGCCGATTTGCCAGATACCGGTGGAACTTAACAAGATCGGGATGATTTTAGTTGGCGGCATGAACCCTGTAGCCGCTGCCGAAGAAGCCGGATTTGAAGCCGATAATCAGGCTATGAGCGCCATCATAGATTATGAGAATCTGATCAGATTTGATGACCTGCTTAACAGAGAAAAATAAAACAAAGGGGGAAGAATGAATCTTCAAAGACCAAATTCAAACGATGCCACCATGACTGCCAATCGCTCCAAGAGCGTTGTACCTATGAGTGGTCTGTGCACCCGCTGCATTGACGGATGTACTGGTAACTGCGAGGTGTTCAAGGCAACATTTCGCGGCAGGGAGTTGATTTATCCGGGCCCATTTGGCGATATTACTGCCGGTGGAGACAAGGATTATCCCATCGATTACTCTCATCTCAATATCCAGGGATATGCTCTGGGTGCTGAAGGGCTGCCCGCTGGAGTTACCGGTGATCCTGATACTGCCACTTTCCCTTCGGTGAATACAGAAACAGATTATGGCTGGGACATCAAAGTTAAGATGAAGACCCCGGTCTTCACTGGTGCCCTGGGTTCTACTGAGATCGCCCGCAAAAACTGGGACCATTTCGCTGTGGGTGCAGCCATATCTGGTATCACCTGTGTGTGCGGTGAAAACGTATGCGGCATTGATCCGCAACTTGAACTAGATTCTAATGGTAAAATTACCCTTTCCCCGGATATGGATCGTAGAATCGAGCAGTATCGAAGGTATCATCAGGGTTATGGTGAAATCCTCGTCCAAATGAACGTCGAGGATACTCGACTAGGTGTGGCCGAATATGTTTCCAAGAAACATGGACTTGACACCATTGAGCTCAAGTGGGGACAGGGCGCCAAGTGTATTGGCGGCGAGATCAAAGTCAATAGTCTGGAACGCGCTCTCGAACTTCAGAAACGTGGTTATATCGTTACTCCCGACCCATCTGACCCGATCAACCAGGCAGCCTACAAGAGCGGCGCTATCAAAGAATTCGAGCGTCACAGCCGACTTGGCTTCATTGATGAGGAAGGCTTCTACGCTGAAGTCCAGCGCCTGCGTGACCTTGGCTTCAAACGCGTTACCCTTAAAACCGGTGCCTATGGTCTGCGAGAGTTGGCTATGGCCATCAAGTGGTGCTCGAAGGCTAAGATTGACCTGCTGACCATCGATGGCGCTCCCGGAGGAACCGGTATGAGCCCGTGGCGCATGATGGAAGAGTGGGGTATGCCCAGTATCTATCTGCATGCGGCAGCGTACGAATTCGCCAAGATCGTGGATGACAAGGGCGAGCGCGTACCTGACCTTGCTTTTGCAGGTGGTTTCTCAAGTGAAGACGGTATTTTCAAGGCACTGGCTCTCGGTGCTCCGTACGTAAAGGCCGTTTGCATGGGCCGGGCGATGATGATCCCGGGCATGGTCGGCAAGAACATCGATCAGTGGATGAAAGACGGCAAGTTGCCGAACACTGTCGGTCGGTTCGGTTCGACCGTTGAAGAAATCTTTGTCAACTACGAAGATGTGAAAGATCTAGTTGGTTCCAGCGAGATCAAGAGTATCCCACTGGGTGCTATTGGCATGTACAGTTATGCTCAGAAACTGACCGTTGGGCTGCAGCAATTAATGGCCGGTGCCCGCTGTTTCAGCCTGCCCGCTGTTGCCAGAAAGGACCTGATGTCTCTGACCGATGAATGTGCCAAGGTTACAGGTATCCCGTACCTCATGGAGCATTCTCGTGATGAGGCCCTGAAGATTCTCAACGGCTAATAATCTATTCACAAGTGACTAGTCTACGGGCGGGCTCCGGGAAATCGGAGCCCGTCCTGTTATATAATGTTAGAGAGACCGCAAATGGCAATCGAAGTTGACGTAGTAATTATTGGGGCTGGGGTTGTTGGCCTGGCCATAGCCGCCGAAGTTGCAGAACAAGGCAGAAGTGTCTTTGTCTTTGAACGCAACAGCACCTTTGGGCAGGAAACCAGCAGTCGAAACAGCGAGGTAATCCATGCAGGGATATACTATCCGGAAGATTCCCTTAAATCAAAGCTTTGCGTTGAAGGCAATCGACTGCTCTATGAACTATGCCAAAAACACGATATTCCTCACAAGAAGCTGGGGAAAATTATTCTGGCCGTCAGCGAGGAGGAAATCCCTTGGCTGGAGAAAATTTATGAACAGGCGGCAAAGAACGGCGTCAATGATCTGGAGCTTCTTTCACAAGCTGATATCAAGAGATTGGAGCCCAATGTCGAGGGCAGGGCCGGGATTCTTTCCCCTTCCACCGGGATTATCGATACCCACTCACTGATGCAGTTTTTTCACAAAAAATCAGTTGAACACGGCACAGAATTCCTTTTTGAGTCTGAAGTAGTAGGGTTGGATAAAACAAGTGATGGATGGAAAGTCAGCGTCCGTGATTGGGAAGGGATATCTGAACTCTCTGCGCAGGTAGTGATAAACTGTGCTGGTCTTAATTCCGATAAAATCGCCCGACTGGCCGGGATCGAGAATGAAGAATACCGTATCCATTATTGCAAAGGTGAATACTTCAGCCTGAGTCCGAGACATCGGGGCAGTGTCAACAGGCTGGTCTATCCCACACCGGAGCAAGCGAGCCTGGGAGTTCACGTAGTCCTGTCATTGGATGGTATGATGCGCCTCGGTCCCAATGCGCGTTATGTTGATACAATCGACTATAAGGTCGACAATGCCCAAAAGGAAGCGTTTTTTGAATCCGCTAAGCGTTTGCTCCCATTCATCGATTCAAACGATCTCCAGCCCGATTTTGCGGGCATACGTCCCAAATTGCAGGCTCCTGGTGAAATGTTTCGCGATTTTGTCATTGAACATGAGGATCAGGCAGGCCTTTATGGCCTGATCAATTTGGTCGGTATCGAATCCCCGGGACTAACCGCTTCACCAGCTATTGCGAGGCTAATATCTACTATGGCCCTCGACATCATTAATTGAGAATTATCCGCTGTACAATAGCCCAAAACAGCAGTCCGCACAATCCTCACCGGCACCTCCAGCACGAACGGCCAGCTCTACTGCGGACTAAATACCCATTATCCTGGACGGACTGTATCAAAAGTTTCACAATAATTTTATATGTATTACCTTTACTAAATGTGCAGTCCGCACTTAACAACTGACCACAGGACTGGTTGACAGTCCAAATTTACGATGCTATACTTTCGGCTACACGGACTACTGTAAGTACGGACTGGAGAGAAAACGCGTGTCAGAAGCATCAAAAAACGTCGATCAGGGACTGACTCTACCATACGGGCCGACAAAAGGTATGATGCAAGCATTGCAGCTGATGCGCAAAAGCACTCCTGCTAAAGTTGACGGTAGTTTCCTTCGTCTGAATAAAATAGCTCCTGGAAATGAATACAAAGTCATCGGAGCTCTCAGGTTCTTGGGAATCATCGATGAGGATGGGAAACCTACAGATAATAGCCGTCTTCTGAAAACAAAGGGGGCTCCTTTTACCTCCGCACTACAGGACATAATTCGAACCGCATATAAAGATCTTTTTCATCGATTCGATGGTAGTAAATATTCTCATGATGACATCTATAACCACTTTGTCACCGAACATTACCTTGGAACCGAGATGGCCGCTAAAACAACTCGCTTCTTTATACAACTCTGCCAGCTCGCTGAAATCGATCTCGGATTCAACGGCAATGAAAAACCGTCAAACGGATCAATTAAAAGCCCGAATGGCAGCCGGAAGCAGGACTTGGGACATGGGCAAATTCAAACAGTCATGCCAAACCAGTTTCCACTGATCCTGGCATTGACACCTGAAATGGCAGCAATGGATACAGATCAGCTTGCCCAGTTCTTCAAGAAGCTGAAAACGGCCCTGGCCAAGGCCAACGAAGATTGACCTCCACGTAACCACACTCCCCTTCCGCACCTGGTTTTCCCGAGAGAACGACAATGTCCAAGATTAAATATTGGGTTGGATTCAATGTTATTCCGGGTATAGGCCGAGCCAAGTTCGGCCGACTCCTCGAGTATTTCGGTGATTTGCAGGAGGCTTGGGACGCTGATGCAGCTGAACTCAAAGCTGCTGGTCTTGAACCCAAGTCGGTTCAAGCCATCGTGCATCGGCGACCTGCTATAGATCTCGATTCCGAGATGGAAAAACTCGATCGATATAAGGTCAAAGTTTTAATTCAAGATGATGCCGCGTATCCTGCAAGGCTCAAAGAAATCTATGACGCCCCACCAGTGCTCTACGTGCGCGGAGTGCTCATGCCCGACAAGAAATGGTCTCTCGCAGTGGTTGGCTCACGGCGTGCAACATCATATGGACGAGAGGTAACAGAGCGACTGGTGACCGATCTCGTGAGAAACAAGGTGGCAATCGTAAGCGGGCTGGCCCGAGGAATCGATACGGTCGCTCACAGAACAGCGCTGGCTACCGATGGCAAAACCATAGCGGTATTGGCATCCGGATTGGATATTGTCTATCCTGCAGAGAATCAGGGACTGTCCCAGGAAATCATAGAGCACGGAGTACTTGTTAGTGATTATCCATTAGGAACCAAACCGAAACCAGAACACTTTCCCAGGCGCAACCGCATTATGAGTGGGCTCAGTCTGGGAACACTGGTGATTGAAGCAACCGAGAAAAGCGGGGCTCTGATCACCGCTAGAATGGCATTGGAACAAGATCGTGAGGTATTTGCTGTACCTGGCAGTATTCTCTCAGCAACAAGCAAAGGTAGTAACCTCCTGATCCATGACGGCGCAAAAACAGTACTTGATGTAGCTGATATTCTGGAAGAACTGAATTTGAGCACAATTCCCCAACAACTGGAATTGACCGAGCTTCTTCCCGAGAACGATGTTGAGTCCGTGCTGTTAAAGCATCTATCAGAGGGACCGGTACATATCGACGAATTATGTCGCTCTTCATCCCTTCCTATTTCCACTGTAAGCAGCGCCTTGACAATGATGGAACTTAAAGGTATGGTAAATCAATTAGGCGCCATGAATTACGTTGCAGTACGAGAAATAAAAGGGATATGATGTCAAAGAGTCTAGTAATTGTTGAATCACCAGCTAAAGCAAGGACTATCGGACGTATCCTGAAGGACAACTACATAGTAAAAGCTACTCTTGGGCACGTTCGTGATCTGCCGGAAAAGGAACTGGGTGTAGATCCGGAAAAAGGATTTGATCCCAAATACGTCACTTCCAAAGGCAAACAAAAAGTCATTAACGAGATAAAAGCTGCTGCTAAGAATGCTTCAGTTGTATATCTCGCCACTGACCCGGACCGAGAGGGAGAAGCCATATCCTGGCACATTGTTCAAGCTGCCAAATTGCAGAATCTGCCTGCCAAACGTGTGGTCTTCCACGAAATTACCAAAGAAGCTGTGGAAGAGGCATTTCGTCACCCGAAAAAGCTCGATATGAAACTGGTCGACGCCCAACAGGCTCGCCGTATACTTGATAGACTGGTCGGTTATAAAATAAGCCCTATTTTGTGGCGGAAGGTTATGAAAGGTCTTTCGGCTGGTCGAGTGCAATCAGTGGCTGTGCGAATGGTCGTTGAACGGGAACGGGCAATCGAAAGTTTTGTTTCAGTTGAATACTGGTCAATTGAAGCCGAACTCAAGAAAAACAAGGAGTCCTTTCGAGCAGAACTTATAGGGATTGGAAAGGATAAAAAACTCTCCATCGAAAATGAAGAAGAATCTAATAAGCTCTGTGCAGATCTCCAACAAGCAGACTATGTGGTATCCAAAGTCCAGCAAAAGTCTACTCTCAGACAGCCCGTAGCACCATTTATCACCAGTACTCTGCAGCAAGAAGCCTGGCGTAAGCTCCGTTTCAGCGCCAAACGTACGATGTCAGCGGCACAGGCCCTCTATGAAGGAATTCCCATTGGTGAAGAAGAACCCGAGGGATTGATTACCTACATGCGTACAGATTCAACTCATGTGGCCACTCAAGCATTGAATGAAACAAGAGATTACATAAAAGAGACATACGGAGCCAATTATGTTCCCAAATCGCCACGGCTATTTAAAAAGAAAGTGAAAGGGGCACAAGAGGCCCATGAAGCTATTCGCCCTACATCGGTTAGAAGAGAACCCCAGAAAATGCAGCCGTATCTGTCGGCGGATCAATCCAAGTTGTATGACCTTATCTGGAAACGAATGGTTGCCAGCCAGATGGCAGCTGCTATGTATGATGGTACAACAGTAAACATTCAAGCTACCGTTGATACCCGGAAATACCTTCTTCGGGCCACAAGTTCGGCCCTTGCATTCCCTGGATTCCTTACTCTTTACCGTGAAGGAAAGGACGAAGAAGAAAACGAAGACAAGAAGACATCCCTCCCTGAATTGGCTCAGGGTGATGCTCTAGAACTTATGAAGATCATCCCCGATCAACACTTCACCAAACCTCCAGCACGTTATACTGAAGCCACATTGATCAAGGCTTTGGAAGAAAACGGTATCGGCAGACCCAGTACTTATGCCCCAATTCTTTCGACGATTCAAGACCGAGATTATGTCCAAAAAGAAAAGTCTCACTTCAAACCTAATGAGATGGGATTCGTCGTCACCGATCTTCTTGCCGATCATTTCCCTGAAATAGTCGATACCAGTTTCACGGCTCGTTTAGAAGAGAAATTGGATGAAATTTCCTCTGGAAACCGTGATTGGATATCTACATTAGAGGCCTTCTACAAAACATTCTCTGCAGCATTGGAGAAGGCTTCTATTAACATGCCAAAGGTCAAGCCTGCCCCAGAGCCTACTGACCAGGTGTGTGAACAATGCGGAAGCCCAATGGTGATCAAGCGTGGTCGATTTGGCAGATTTCTATCCTGCAGTGATTTCCCAACATGTAAGAATGCGAAGCCATTACAAACCCACATTGAAGCTGATTGTCCGAAATGCGGATCCAAACTAGTGGAGCGGCGCACCAAGCGCAAGCGTGTATTTTTCGGCTGTAGCAGCTATCCAAATTGTGATTTCGCAGTCTGGGAAAAACCTCTTTCAGTTCCCTGTCCCGAATGCGGTGGCCTCATGATTCCTAAAGGGCAGATGATGGCCAAATGTGCCAAATGTGACTATGAGGGAAGCATGGAAGAACTCACCGAAAAAGAACCAGTATCGGCCTGAGAAAGAGGGGCTCCATGGAGGAATATCTTGACAGGTATATATGCCATCTCAAGGTAGAACGTAACCTATCTCCATTCACAATTAGAAATTACTCCACTGACATCCTCGGTTTTAACGACTTCCTTAAGCGGGAAGAGATCAAATCACTTGTTGATGTTGATCACTCAACCATACGGAATTACCTCGGACAACTCATGGATAACGGGACTGTACGGGCCAGCATTTCTAGAAAAATGAGCGCTCTCCGATCCTTTTTCCGATATTTAAACCATCAAGGTGTTTTGACCGAAGATCCCGTTAGTAAGATATCCGGGCCAAAACGAGAAAAGCGATTACCTTCTTTTCTAACTTCTGAAGAGATCATCAGTCTGCTGAGTGCTCCCGATATTTCAACAACGCAAGGAATTCGTGACCTGGCAATATTGGAGTTGCTGTATGCTTCAGGCCTGCGCATTAGCGAAATTACTTCTCTCAATATAGGAAGTGTCGATATGGAAACTCGTCAAGTCCGTGTATGGGGGAAAGGTTCAAAAGAGAGAATGGTTCTTATGGGCCAGCCGGCAGCGCTCGTATTAGAAAAATACCTCAAATATGGACGGAAACAACTTCTCGGTCAAAATACTACGGATGCTCTTTTTCTGAATCGGTATGGTAAGCGCATTGCCGAACGCCGCATACAGTATATTATTAAAAAATATGCCGAAAAAGCCGGCATAAAGACACGAGTACATCCCCACATGTTGCGTCATACGTTTGCCACCCATATGCTCGATGGTGGAGCAGATCTACGAGTTGTGCAGGAGCTTCTAGGACATTCCAATTTGGCTAGCACACAAATTTATACGCATGTGACCCGAAGCCAGATGCGAAGCAGATATCTAGAGGCACACCCTCGTAGCAGCGAATCAATCAAACCCACTTCCCCTGCATCTTCGGATGTCTAATCCTTCACCCCTGTTCTTGTGCTGTCCATTTCCTAACTGATATACTATGAAAAATCATGAAAATACTGGTAATTAACGGGCCAAACTTGAATATGCTGGGCAAGCGCGATCAAACGCTTTATGGCAGTAAGACTCTCGATGAGATCAATGCGTCGCTTGTGGAACAGGCCAATGAACTTGGTATGGAGATAATCACTTACCAATCAAACCACGAAGGTGCACTAATCGATTTTATTCAAGAGCATTCTTCGCAGGCTAACGGGATAATCATCAACCCTGGAGCACTTACTCATTATGGACTCTCGCTCATGGATGCTCTGATTGACGCCCATCTGCCAATAATTGAGGTTCATATCTCTGATATACACTCGCGTGAGGAATTTCGGAAAATATCAGTTATTGAACCTATATCGAGGCATCAAATCAGTGGCGAAGGTTGGCAGGGATATACCATGGCTCTGGAAGTACTGGCCCGCGAACTATCAAAAGGGAATTGAGAATGCCTTCCCGCCTCGATAACCTCCGTAGTACACTTTCTGAGCAACGTCTTGATGCGCTTTTCGTTTCCCAGGCAATTAATCGGCGCTATTTGTCTGGGTTTACAGGTTCAGCGGGATATCTAATAGTAACACACAAGGATGCCATATTGGCCACCGATTTCCGTTATGTCCAACAGGCCAAAACGCAAGCCCCGGATTTTCAGATTATTCAAATTGGCGGGCAATTAAATAGCTGGTTTACAAAACTGATATCCGATTTGGGTGTAAAATCCCTCGGTTTCGAGGGTGACGATGTTGCACTGACCACATACCAACAAATCGTAAAAGCAGCCAGGAAAACTTCACCAAAATCGCGGCCTCGCCTAATATCGACAGAGGGAATAGTTGAACGGCTACGTGCTGTCAAAGAAACCGAAGAAGTGGAATCAATCAAAAAGGCCGCAGCGATAGCTGATGCCGCAGAAGACTATGCCAGTACTCAACTGAAGCCCGGGATGACTGAAAAAGAACTGGCCTGGATTTTGGAAAAGTTCCTTAGGGAGGAAGGCAGCCAAAACTTGCCATTCCCGATTATCGTGGCATCCGGACCAAACTCGGCACTTCCCCACGCCCAACCAACCGATCGACCTATTCAGGAAGGAGAACCAGTCGTAGTAGACCTTGGAGCTCGGGTAAATGGTTATTGCAGTGACATCACTCGCACTATTTGCTATGGCAAACCAGGTGATGACCTTTCTCGTATTTATCGCATCGTTCTTGAAGCTCAGGCTTCAGCAATGAATAGCATTTGTGTAGGGATGAAAGGAGAAGAGTCTGACCAGCTAGCGAGGGATATCATTGAAAAAACTGGCTATGGCAATTCATTTGGGCATAGCCTCGGCCACGGAGTTGGCCTGGATGAGCATGAATATCCCAGGCTCGGTCCAAACTCAACAGACGTTATGGAACCGAACATGGTCTTCACGGTGGAGCCAGGGATTTACATCGAGGGATGGGGAGGTGTAAGAATCGAAGATATGGTATTATTGGAAGAGAAGGGACCTCGCCCCCTCACTAATGCAAAAAAGGCAAATCTCTAGGAGGATCCATGAAAGACGTCACAGATGCACGAAAAGGTACAACTTTCGAGATGGACGGGCACCTTTATTCTGTAATTGAATATCAACATATTAAAATAGGTCGCGGTTCGGCGACGGTTAAACTAAAACTTCGGGATATCCGCGCCGGGCATACTACTGAAAAGACCTTCCAGTCGGGTGATAGACTCAATGATGTGCAGGTTTTACAACGTTCCGCTCAATATCTTTACAGTGATGAAGATTTTTTCCATTTCATGGATCAGGAAACGTTTGATCAAACCCCGATGAACAGAGAGAAACTGGGAGATGCTCTGAACTACCTCAAAGAAGGAATGATAGTACAGCTTTCAACTTATGAAGGCGATGCTATCGGCATTGATCTCCCGATCGCAGTTGAACTTGAGGTTACTGAAACCGGGCCAAGCTTCAAAGGGGATACTGCGCAGGGTGGTACAAAACCCGCGGTAATGGAAACTGGCATCACTGTCCTAGTTCCGATGTTTCTCAATACCGGTGATATGATAAAGGTTGATACCCGTACCGGAACATATGTTGAAAGGGCATAGGGTGTAAAGGTATCCTCGATTTCGTCATCCTGTTGTCACCCGATAACTTGTTGGAAGTATTCCCGCTCAATCGTTTCAGATATGAAAGTAGACTTGCATCTGCATACCATCTATTCCCCGGACTCCAATGCCTCACTTGAAAGTATTATTGAACGCTGCAAACGATTGGGGATTGATTGTTTAGCCATCACCGATCACAACACTATCGAAGGGGCTCTCAGAATGCGAGAGATATCCCCTTTTCCCATCATCGTCGGTGAAGAAATCATGAGTTCAGCCGGGGAAATCATGGGGTATTTTCTTAAGGAGGAAATACCGAAAGGCATTTCACCACAGGAAGCAGTCTCACTAATTAAAGATCAGGGAGGGCTGGTATGCCTTCCTCATCCTTTTGATGGTTTTGGTAGATATCCCCTGAAAGCAGAGTATAGAGAAGAGTTGTTATCCCAGATCGATATTATCGAAGTATTCAATGCTCGTTCCCTCAGGAATAACTTTTCCGAGCAAGCCCGGTCGTTTGCCAAACAGCACGGGTTTCTTTGCAGTGCCGGCAGTGATGCCCATTCTGCAAGGGAAGTTGGCAACGCATATGTGGATATGCCGAAATTCGATGGTCCGGATGAATTTAAAATTGCCCTTGGCGAAGGCCAGATATTTGGACGAAGAAACAGTGTTATCGATCGCATAGCGACTGGGATAAGCACATTACCAAAGCGGTTGAGGAGTCACCACAGTGTATAAGATTGGATGGTTCTCCAGCGGGCGAGGTTCAGGTTCCCGTGAATTGTTGAAGACAATGCATCATAACATCGAGAGCGGAAACGTAAAGGCTAGGATTGAGTTCGTTTTCTGTAATCGAGAGCCAGGACAATTCGAAGAGACCGATATCTTCCTCGACCAGGTTAGATCATACGGGATACCACTCGTCTGTTTTTCATCACTGAAATTCCGAGACACACTGGATAACGAACGGCTGGCAAACTGGCGAATAGAGTACGATAGGGAAGTAATGAAACGCCTCGCCGATTTCGAAGTCGAACTCTCTGTTTTGGCTGGATACATGCTCGTTGTCGGTCCTGAAATGTGCCGGCAGTACACGATGATCAATCTTCATCCTGCAGAACCCGGTGGCCCAAAGGGTACTTGGCGTGAAGTGATATGGGAACTAATTGAATCCAGAGCAGAACATACCGGGGTGATGATGCATCTGGCAACTCCAGAATTGGACGAAGGGCCACCGGTAAGCTATTGCAGGTTTAGCATCAGGGGCGAACCCTTCGATGAACATTGGGACAAATTGAATAACCAGTCACTAGAATCTGTAAAGGTGCAGGAGGGCGAAGAAATAGAGCTTTTCAGGCTCATACGCCAGCATGGACTCAAAAGAGAGTTCCCGTTGATTGTGAGTACCGTGAAGGCATTCAGTGAAGGCAGGGTGAAAGTAGAAAGCGGTAAGATTATTGATAGCAGCGGCAACCCTATTACCGGATATGATCTGTCTGAAGAAATCGACCAGATAGTGAATTAGAAAAAGCTGCATGACCTTTTACGATCACAAAGCTTTCAAGTCCACGACTATCTGCCTAATATACTAACTGCTACTAGGTAGTTTTTCCAGGATACTGTCAACAATACCGTATTTAAGTGACTGCCCGGCATCCATCCAGTAGTCACGATCACAATCCTTCTCTACTTGTTCCATGTTTTGGCCGGTATGATTACTGATAATCTTGTATAGCTGATCACGAATTCGCAGCATCTCTTCCGCTTGAATTTCCAGATCAGTTGCCGGACCAGTTATTGTTCCCATCAAAGGCTGATGCAGTAACACCCTGGAATTAGGAAGTAAATAGCGCTTGCCTTTGGTGCCACCCAGCAGCAGTACAGCTCCCATGCTCGCGGCCATCCCAACACAACAAGTGCTTACATCACAGTTTACAGACTGCATAGTATCATATATCGCCAGACCAGCCGATACGGATCCACCGGGGGAATTGATATAAAACTGGATATCCGCCTTGGGATCTTCATTGCTTAGAAACAGCATCTGCGCAACAATGGAGTTTGCCTTTTCATCATCAACACCGCCCCCGAGAAAGATAATTCGATCTTTAAGTAATCGTGAGTAAATGCTATAGCCCAATACTCCTACATCGGTACTCTCTATCACTACAGGCTGCAAATCAGATATATCTACTCTATCCATCTTGGATTCCTCCCTATCGCTACTCTGCCTCTTTAACTTCTGCAACTTCGCTGCTTAAAATTTCATCGATAAGACCCCATTCCTTGGCCTCTTCTGCGCTCAGATATCGGTCACGCTCAGTTTCCTGCTTAACAAATTCAACGCTCTTACCGCTGTGCTTGGCAATTATCTCATTGAGCATGGTCTTGGTCTTTATAATTTCTTCGGCCTGAATCTTGATATCCGAGGCTTGTCCTCCAACACCACCGGTGGGCTGGTGCATCATGACCTTTGCATGCGGCAAGGAATAGCGCTTACCTTTGGCACCGGCACAAAGAATGATTGCAGCCAAGCTGGCAGTCATGCCAACGCATATGGTGGAAATATCGCATCGGACAAGCTGCATTGTGTCATAAATTGCCAGCCCTGAGGATACATATCCACCGGGGCTGTGGATATACATGCTGATATCTTTATCAGGATCTTCCCGTTCGAGATATAGAAGTTGAGCCACGATCAAATTTGCTATGTGATCATCGATGGGCGAACCAAGAAAAATGATCCGTTCTTTCAAGAGAAGCGAGAATATATCAAAGGCACGCTCCCCCTTGCTGCTAGTCTCCACTACCATTGGGATAAGGTTTTGTGGTCTTACAATCATTCGCTATCCTCCTCATTCGGGGATTGCTCACTTTGATCCTCTTCCTGAGTTACTTCCTCAGCAACTTCCTGCTCCAGAGCTGCCTCTTCTACAGGTGCAGCCTCATCTGTAGTAGCAATGTCAATCAATAAGTTAATTGTCTTCTCTGTTAGAAGACGCCCACTTATTGATTCTCGAGCGTCTGCCGTCTCAAACATTTTCTTTACTGCCTCAGCCTGTTCTTCTCCTGCATCTTCTACAATTTTTTCAATCTCTGAATCAATTTCAGCACCGCTGACCTCAACGTTTTCAGCATCGTGGACTTTATTTAAAATTAACGAGCTCATAACCCTTTTTTCGGCTGCTGGTCTCAGTTCGTTTCGAAAATCTTCTTCGGTAATCCCTCGGTACTTGAGAAAATCCTGCACCTGTATTCCACCAAGCCTCATCATCTGCTCATTCCCAAGACGATCGATTTCCTGTTCTGTGAATATAGCGGGAAACTCCACCTTTGACATGGCCGCCACTGCATCGATTACTTCGTTCTCCAGCTTGGCTCGTGAATCCCGTTCTGCAGCAGTTGTAATGTTCTCTCGAAGTCTTTCCTTGAGTTGCTCCACGGTTTCGATTCCCTGCCCCATGCTTTTGGCGAACTCATCATCCACTTCAGGCAATTTCTCTTCTTTAACGTCAGACATCGATACTTTGAACAGACAGTCCTTCCCAGCCAATTCTTCACTCTCATGATCTTCAGGGAAGGGCAACGTGAATTCCTTCTGGTCCCCAGCTTTCATCCCCTGTAGTTGCTCCGCAAATCTGGCCACAGGTACAACAGAATTCTCGGATATCCTGTACTGGCCACCCTTTGAATCAAGGACGGTCTTTTCTTCAACGATGCCCTCGGCATCTATGGTCACCATATCATTAATGTCCGCTTCACGCTCGACAGGCTCGTAGATGGCTTGCATTTGGCGCAGGTTCTCTATACCCTGTTCAACATTCTCATCAGTGATCTCTACCTTATCTTTTGTTACCCTGATGGAATGATAGTCACCCAACTCTACTTCAGGGCGTACCGGAACAGTTGCTTTGAATATCGGTGGATCAGCCTGAGTCATCTCCAAATCAGGTTGCCCAATAGCTTCAACCTTCTCTTGTTCAATCGCTTGATCATAGAGTTCCGGAACCAATCGATCTAATGCTTCAGCATCGAAAGAAATTTTCCCTACATGGAGTTCCAGTAATGCACGTGGGGCTTTGCCCTTTCGGAATCCGGGAACATCGACTTTTTTTATCAGCCGCCGATATGCTCCCTCTTGAGCTTTTTCCATTTCCTCTGGCTCGATTTCCACCGTTAGGGCAACAAGGCAACCTTCGAGCCTTTCTGATGTTACTTTCAAATCAATCCTCCTGACGTCAACTCTATATTATAACAGTGAATTACCTTATCATGAAAGTAGGGAAGTTAATCAAAAATGAATCTTGATTCTCACACGTTCATGCAAATTCAGAACTGATGATAACTCATTTGAATCCGTATCTCAATACAGGGGATCAATCGGAAGTAACATGCTAACTGTGGACTGAGGCGACTATTCTGATAGCCTCAGTAGGACAGGCCTCAACACATTTCCCGCACTGGATGCAATCAGAGGATTTGCCGATATCATCAGCCTTTTTAAGATTTGTTGGACAAACTTCCAGACACTGTTCGCAATTAGTGCATTTATCCCAGTCCAATTTCACCTTCACGATACTAATCCTGTTGAACATGCCGTAGATTGCTCCAAGGGGACATAAATATCTACACCAGAAACGCCCGATAAAAACAAAGAGTACCAGCGAAACTGCCAGTGTTATCAGATGCACCCAGAAAAATGTTCCAATATCAAACTCGTCCGCTGACGAAGTAAACTGGTTGGGAATGGCTCCAAAAAGGCTCCCTGCCGGGCATACCTTGCAAAAGAGTGTTTCCGCGGTGATCCACGCTACAATAAGTATACTAACCAATGACAAGTATTTCATCCATGGAATCGAAGGGAGGCTTACCACATCTTTTTTCCTTCTGATCTTCGATACCAAATCTTGGACAGTACCGAAAGGGCAGACCCACCCACACCAGGTTCTGCCCAAGACCAGCCCAAATATTCCCAGCAATCCAATGGCGTAAAAAAACAATCCAATGTGGATTGAACCAAATGGATTTGATGTTTGCACTACCCCAATTGGACATGCAAATAAAGCCCAGGGACAACCGTAGCAGTAGAAGCCGGGGCAAAGAACGCCTGTTTTTAACGAATGAGTAAATCCCAGATTGAATATTATCAGTGCCAGGAACTGGCTAGCCAACCGAAAAATGCCCAATCGCTTCATTCGAAGATGAATCCTTTTTTGACCTCGACTCCCAGGCAATCCCAACAGGGTTGGGTGACAGTACTGCGCGCTTTGTCATACTGAGACGACACAGTAATGCCAAGTGAAGCCAAAAATACTACCAGCAGAAAGAGACGGAGGCAGAACACCTTTTTCTTAAACATGCTTTACTGATTACCTAACTCAGCAATGCTTTCCCAGCGATTAACGGCTTCTTGCACCCCAATAAAGAACTGCTTTGGAGGATAGTATCCTCTGATCTCCCCAATGTACTCTCCATCAGGTTCAGTGAAAACGGTTGTCGGAACTCCGAAGACACCATAGTTTGTGCATAAGCCGCTGTCGTTCGCATTGCTTTTCAAATTGACAAAATTATCGCTCAAGAATGCTCCCAATTCAATATCAGTAAAAGTTTTGCTATCCAGTTCCCTACATGCAGGACACACATCCGTGTAGCAGTTTATCATTATTGGTTTGTCTTGTTCTTGAGCCTGCATTTTTGCTTCGTCCCAATCACGTAGCCACGTCAGTGCGGAAACACTATCCCCACTAGTTCGATCACAACTCGCAATACCGATCATGAGAATAGTAGCACATAATGCAAATATTACCGCTTTGGTTTTCATATTAACGAACCGCTCACCCCTCAAATTTAGTGCCTATATTTTGATTATAGCAGACCCTGATAATCTGGGCATTGGGATACACCCTCAAAGTAAAATTCCTGTTTCCTGCAGAATCCAAATCAATTATGTCTTCTAAACCCGATTTTCCAAATGTCAGGCTAGATGGAATGTGCTACAATACACAGGTATTTCACGATCCAATATTCCATGAGAAAGTACTGAACTGATGATAGCTATTATAGATTATGGTGCTGGAAACCTGCGGAGTGTGGCCAAAGCCATTACCAAATTGGGTTATCAAGTAGAGATCACCAGTGATCCCAATAAAGTATTGGAAGCCGATATAGTGATCCTCCCCGGCGTCGGCGCTGCCGGAGACACAATGGACAGTCTGCAAAAACTTGAATTGGTAGAACCAATAAAGCGAGTGATCAAAGAAGCCAAACCATTCTTCGGGATTTGCCTGGGACTTCAGGTGTTACTTACCTCTACCGAGGAAAGTGGCGGGTATGAATGCTTTAATTTGATCCCAGGGATAGTCAGGTTACTACCGCCAAACCTCAAGGTGCCCGAGATGGGCTGGAATCAGCTTAAGCAAAAGATATCACATCCCATTTTCGAGGGGATACCGGATATGAGCAATTTCTATTTCGTACATAGTTACTATGTTGATCCTGCTGATAAATCTGTAGTTGCCGGCGAGACAGACTACGGAGTGAATTTTTGCAGTATGATCATTAAAGACAATATGGTAGCAACCCAGTTCCATCCCGAGAAGAGTGGTGAAACAGGGTTGAAACTGCTCAGTAATTTCCTGAAACTCAATACGAACTCAAAGTAGCCTAGCTATGTTAACTAAACGCATAATTCCCTGTCTCGATGTTACCGGTGGTCGTGTGGTCAAAGGTGTCAGTTTCGTACAATTACGGGATGCCGGCGACCCGGTGGACCTGGCAGCCCTGTACGATCAAGAAGGCGCTGACGAACTTGTCTTCCTTGATATCACGGCATCATCAGATGCTCGCCAGATTATGATCGATGTGGTTGAACGAGTCTCCAATGAGGTTTTCATACCTTTCACAGTCGGGGGTGGACTCAGAAACGTCGAAGATATGCGCCAGATTCTGGAGGCCGGAGCAGACAAAGTCTCTCTCAATACTGCTGCTGTGTTTACTCCGGAGATCATCGCAGAAGGGGCAGCCAAATTCGGCAACCAGTGTATTGTGGTGGCAATCGATGCCAAGCGAATCGAGGGTGAGATTCAGGTTGTCAAAGAGGGTCCTTATGATATCGATAAGGATTCCAGATGGGAGATTTACACCCATGGTGGTCGCAAGCCCACGGGAATCGATGCTGTCAAATGGGCCAAAGAAATAGTTCGATTGGGTTCGGGTGAGATACTCCTTACCAGTATGGATTGCGATGGACATCAAGACGGCTACGATTTAGAGCTAACCCGGGCCATATCAGAGGCAGTGAATGTCCCGGTAATTGCCAGCGGAGGTGCTGGGAAGTTCGAACATTTCTATGATGCTGTTGTTGAGGGCAAAGCTGATGCAGTGCTGGCCGCCAGTCTTTTTCATTACGGAACTTACTCCATTGGACAGGTAAAGGATTATCTATCCTCGAAAGGGATTCCAATAAGGAATATTGGAAAAGGATAACTCTCCTGCTATAATCAGTCCAGAGTTGCCTTTAAGCTAGTCCCGAGAGACCAGCAAGGGGAAACAAAATATGACTCAAAGTAAGTGCAAAATAGTTGACTTGAAGCAATGCGAATCCCTCTTGCTGAATACTGGTAAGAGGTTTTTTTATGGCTGAGAGTATAATCCTCTCAGAAATAGACATCAGCCGAACGCTGACACGTATTGCACACGAGATCATCGAAAATGGCGATCAATTGGATTCTTTGATCCTCATCGGCGTACGTACTCGCGGATTCCCCCTGGCGCAACGCATTGCCTCCGAGATCGCTGGCATAGAAGGTAAAGAAATACCGGTTGGAGTCTTGGATTTTACCCTTTACCGGGATGATCTGGATTCACTGCCAAAAGACCTCACTATAGAGCCTAGCGATATTCCCACCATGATTGCTGATAAAAGAGTGGTCCTGGTAGATGATGTCCTCTTCACCGGAAGAAGTGCGCGTGCTGCCATTGATGCCCTCATCGACTGGGGCCGACCCAAATCTATTCAGCTTGCAGTGCTAATCGATCGCGGACATCGTGAAATGCCCATAAAAGCTGACTTCGTGGGCAAGAATATACCATCTTCCCTGCATGAAAGGATTCAGGTGAGATTAAAAGAAGTCGATGGCAAGGATGAAGTTGCAATTATTAAAGATAACTCATCAACAGCCTGAGGAGGTGGATGAAATGACGTTTACTGGCCGGCATCTGATCTCGATTAACGATTTCTCCAACGAGGAAATCGAGGCAGTGCTCGATCTTGCTCAAGAGATGGATTCCGCCCTTGAGGCAAAGAAACGTCTCGATCTATGCCAGGGAAAGGAATTGTACACCATTTTTTACGAACCTAGCACTCGCACACGTAGCTCATTTGAGACAGCTATGCACAGACTGGGTGGTACCGTAGTGAGCCACGCAGAGGCGCAGGTAACCTCTTCAGTTGCCAAAGGTGAAACTATTGCTGATACCGTGCGGACCCTGGAGAAATATGCTGACGTAATCGTCATGCGCCACCCGCTTGACGGCTCCACCAGGCTGGCTGCTGAACATTCATCCGTTCCCATTATTAGTGGAGGAGATGGAGCCCACGAGCATCCCACTCAAACCCTGCTTGACCTTTACACCATACTAAAAGAGAAGGGCGGGATAGAAGGGAAAAACGTAGCTCTATGTGGCGATCTGCGCCACGGCCGGACAGTGCATTCTCTAGCTGTTGCGCTTGCCAGATTTAAAGCTGAAATTACGTGTATCGCCCCTCCCGGTTTTGAGTTGCCGGATCACATTCGCGATATTCTAAACAATTACAAATGTAAAATCACGGAGTATAGCTCACTGGAAGAAATCGCCGATGATGGCTCGTTACTAGTACATCAACCGAAAACAGGTAAAACTCATCAGGAAGGATTCATGAGCTTTCTGTTGGAGAGCCTTGACGTGCTGTATTTCACCAGACTACAAAGGGAACGATTCGATACTCAGGAAAGCTCTGTCGCCGGTGAAGAAAGCTATCGAATTAACAAGCAATTGCTGGCTAAATCCAGAGACGATGCTGTAATCATGCACCCCTTGCCTCGCATTAATGAGTTGGCTTATGAGGTTGATCAGGACAAGCGAGCAGCTTACTTCAGGCAAGCCGGATACGGAATTCCGGTAAGGATGGCTTTGATAGCTCTGCTGCTCGGGGTAGCAGAACCCAAGAAAGCACTGACTACACATGAAGCGACCGTAAAGATAGCCAAAGATACCTCCAATCTCAGGTGTATTAACGAACGTTGCATTACCAACAAAGAACAGTACTCCACCCCAAAATTTTATAAAGTCCCCGGCTCACCCAAACTGTTACGGTGTTACTATTGTGACTGGCTGGCACAGAATTAGGGAGAACATGACCATTGCCTGAAAAGAACGTATTCATGTTCAGCGGGAAAGGCGGAGTCGGTAAAACAACCTGTGCAGGGGCAACTGCTTTGCACTTCGCCCGCAATGGACTTAACACACTAGTTATTTCCACTGATCCCACACCTTCGCTTTCTGATATCTTTGAAGCTGTAGATACACAAAAGCCCATCAAGATAACAGACAATCTTCATTTAGCGGAACTCGGCACGCAGGAAGTCAAACAGATGTGGGATAAGAAATTCGGGCATGAGGTTTATGAGGTCTTTTCATCACTTGTATCCATCGAATACGATGAGTTTGTCGATTTCATCACATCGATCCTGCCGGGTTTACAGGAAGAATTCATGATCGACTACATACGTGAACTGGCTATAAGTGGAACCTACGAGAGAATTGTGTGGGATACAGCACCACTGGGTCAAACCATGCATCTACTCAATATGCCGGAAATGCTGAGTGAACATCTAAAGCCTGCACCGAAGATATATTCTCGATTGAAATTGGGAAGTTTGAGCAAACGCCCCATATTGAAAATACTGGAAGACTGGTCAGAAATCTCAGCCGAGGATATGGAGTTTCTCCGAACTGAGGTAGAGTTTACTATGGTAACTATTGCGGAAGCGCTTGCCGTCCAACAATTGGAAGGGGTTTTTTTCGAATTTAATGCACATGGTTTCAAATTCAGTCAACTTATCATTAACAATGTCATTAAAGCAGATGACTCGGAGTTCCTGCGTACCAAAAGCAAACAGCAGCACGGATATATCGATCAAATTCATACAATTTCCAGTGGAATGAAGACAATAGAAGTCCCGCTTTTCCCCTATGAGATAAAAGGAGTCCAAAGGATAGAGGAGATTGGCAAGGCTATATTCTCGTAATTACTCGTTAAGCACTTGAGCAGGGAATATCAAATAACTCGGACAATGAAAGGCAAAATTTATAATGGATGAAGAACAGGCTTATAAAAAACGGTGGTTTGCGCTAGCATTTTTAATGGTATCTCTGCTGATTATTGCTCTGGATAACACTGTCCTGAATGTTGCTCTTCCTTCAATCTCACGAGACCTAAGCGCCAGCGCCAGCGAGTTGCAATGGATCGTCGCTGCCTATGTATTGGTTTTTGCAGCCCTGCTTCTCACTATGGGAGCTATTGGTGATAGATTTGGCCGAAAGAAGTTACTTCAGGCCGGATTACTGGTTTTTGGAATCGGCTCGGTTTGGGCCATGCTTTCGACGTCGACAATAATGCTGATCGCCGCTCGATCATTTCTTGGTATTGGGGCAGCCATGATCATGCCCTCCACACTGTCTCTTCTGACCGCCACTTTCCGCGACCCTAAAGAAAGAGCCCAGGCTATTGCAATCTGGGCAGGATCATTTGCATTGGGAATGGGTTTCGGGCCAATTATCTCCGGCGGATTGCTTGAACACTTCGAGTGGCCTTCCGTATTTGTCATTAACATTCCTGTTGTTGTCATTGGTTTGATCGGCGGTTATTTCTTCATTCAGGAATCGAAAGATGAAATGGCGCGAAAACCGGACATTCTCGGTGTAGTTTTATCTATTGCAGGCTTATTTGCCCTGGTCTACGGCATTATCGAAGCAGGCAAGGGAAGCTGGACCAACGATGATGTGTTACTTTCCTTAGGTGTAGGGTTATTTTTGTTGAGTATATTTGGCTGGTGGCAATTACATGCCAAGAATCCAATGTTACCGTTAAGGTTCTTTAAAAACATGTCTTTCACTGGTGCAAATATCGCTTTGACGCTGGTCATGTTCAGTATGTTTGGAACCTTCTTCTTCATGACCCAGTATTTTCAGACGGTTTTAGGCTATACGCCCTGGGAGACAGGGATATATATGTTCCCAATGTCGATTGTATCATTCATCTTTGCAATCAACTCGGCGAGAGTGGCTCACCGTATCGGCACCAAATTAACGGTTAGCATAGGAATATTCATGGCGGGATGTGGCCTATTGTTCCTGTCGCAGGTACCTGAAGTGGATACAGATTATTGGGTACTTCTTATTGGATTATGTGTCCTGCCCATGGGTATGGGTACTGCAATGAGCCCGGCTACCAATTCAATAATGGGGTCGGTCCCGGTCAACAAAGCCGGGGTAGGGTCCGCAATGAACGATACCACACGGCAAGTGGGTGGTGCTCTGGGTATCGCTGTACTCGGTACTATATTAAACGGTATTTATCTGAACAAGATCGAAGGCTTGAAAGAGCAGATTCCCAAGCTTTCTGAAGAAGCTCTTGAAGGTATCAAGAGCAGTATTCAAGGGGCTCATATTGTTGCAGGAAACATACCTGATCTTGCTGTATCCCAAACTATCATAGACACTGCTGATCAGGCCTTTGTTACCGGAATGACTGACGCTTTCTTTGTTGCGTTTATTATTATGATGGTTACGGCTGTTTTGACCTTTATCATCCTTCCTAAAAACGTACAGCCGTCAAAGGAAGATTAAAACCTGATATCATAAAACCTCCGGTACTAGAGGAATAACAATGAGTGAAGCAAGAACAGGGTTCTACGGATGGCTAGGTAACACCCTCGAACATCACTCCAAATGGGTAATTATCGTAACACTATTGGTGACTCTATTGCTGCTTTACCCACTTGCCATGATGTCCCCCACTGAGCAGGCCAGTGATACCCCGGTTGGTAATGAGGTGGTGAAGCTGGCAGATGATATTGAGGACACGTTCGATCTTGAAGTGCTTAGAATTTGGTTCATTGTCGAAGCCAGAGATGGTGACATGTTCACCCGAAAAAACCTCCATGAGTTGTGGGAGAGAGAACAAGCGATCCGAGAAAGTGATCTGGCTGAATTCCTTTATACGCGATATGACGAAGTAGCCGGTACTACAACCAAAGGGGTAGAGTTTACATTTGCCGATGCGATCAATCAAGCCCTCACTTTACAAAGCAATGGCGTTGCGGATCTTTCAACCGAGTTAATTTCAGATGCACAAATCAAACAAATAGTGGATATTATCCTAGAAGACCCTAATGCAAAGGACCTATATGAAACGATGTCTGCCGAACGGGAATATGGGAAACACGGCTGGATATCACCGGCACTAATAGTTCCGGTTTTCGCCGATGACGAGAAAGTCCTCCAGAAATACATGTCCGGAGATATTAAAGATGCTTCCACTGAAAAGAAAGCCAAGGCACGGGAGAAATTTTCGCGTGAAGTACAAGAGATTATGCGCGGAGACGAGGAATTTAATCAGTCCTGGGGTATCGCCATTGATCTCGAGTTGGAAATAGAGGATGAGGGTAAGATAAGCTTCATGCTCCTTTTTGTTGCGCTAATATTGATTGCCATACTGTTGATGGTGATCTTCCGTTCATGGTTGATCACCGGAATCTCGATTGCCGGACTTCTTATGCTTATCATCTGGCTCAAGGGCTTTGCTAACCTCATAGGACTTAAAGGATCGGTAGTTCTCGATCTTATTGTGCCAATTACCATTGTTGTATTGGGCGTAGACTATGCTATCCAGGCCCTGTTCCGATATCGTCAACAGAGGGACAAAGGATTACTTCCGGCTGAAGCCCTGGGGAGTTCGACTTATCGAGTAGGTCGAGCTTTAGTATTAGCTATGTTCACCACAATTGTGGCATTCGGTTCAAATGCTACATCCGGAATAGAATCTGTCATTGGATTTGCGGTAGCTGCTTCTTTCGCAATGTTTGCATCGTTTGTGATTCTGGGATTATTTGTGCCCTCAGTAAACATGAGATGGAGGATGCGTAGAAATCCCTCAACGAAACAGCAGAGTACATCTAGAAAAGAAATGACAAGTGGTGGATGGCTGGGCAGAGCTGTCACTGCATTCAGTAACAGATGGTACATTACGCTGCCTATCATACTCATAATAACTGCATTTGCCGCATGGGGATGGACTGGTGTCGAAACTAAATTTGATGCCAAAGATGCGCTCGAACCGGATTCGGATTTTGTGGTTAGTCTGGATAAATGGGACGAACACGGAGCTGACAAGGGTGGAGAGCCATCGTTCCTCTATTATGAAGGCGACTTTACCAATCAAACCGCCATTGATGGAATGAAGTTAACCATTGAAGAAATGGATGATAACCAACACATTGGGCGAGATCCCGTCGACGGTAAACCCAACGTGCACGCCCTACTACTGAATATACTTGAATTGTCAATTGAAAACGATTACGCTCGGGGGCAAATAGAAGCAGCTTCCAATATCGTAATCACAGACTCTGATGGCGATCTCATTCCCGATAGCCCAGAGCAACTGCAGGCAGTCTACGATTATGTCCTCGCCAATGGTCTCCCAGAAGATGACACCACAATGCGCTATAATTCCAAGCAAATTGGAGAGCTTTTCGTACAGCTTGAACCAAACCGCTATGCCACGATTATTACCATCGGAGTCCCCGGAACAAGAGAGCAGGAGATCGTCAAATTGGCTTCAGTTGAACTGAACGAGGATCTGGATAATGCCATGGAGGGCATCTATCCGGAGACAATCACAAGATATGGGCTCACGGGTTCTGGAGACGTACGAGTGGAACAGTTCGACGCCATCAGTGAATCCCTCAGTAAATCCTTAATTGTTGCCATAGTTGCTGTTCTATTATTATTGCTTGTAGTTTTTCGTTCGTTCAGGTATGCCGTCGTCACTATCATTCCGGTATTGCTGGTAGCCTGCTGGTTATATGGATTCATGTATCTCGCCGGATACTCCCTAAACATGCTTACTGCCACCATTGCTGCCATATCAATTGGTGTAGGTATAGACTTCTCTATCCACTTCACCGAGCGTTTTCGTGAGGAACTGGCTGCAGGACATGGCAAGATGCCTGCTCTTCGTATCACAGCCGAGACAACAGGGCTGGCCCTGTTCAGTGCCGCGATTACCACGATGGTCGGGTTCGCCGTTATCGCATTCGCTCCAATGCCTATGTTTTCCACTTTTGGTATACTGACGGCAATCATGATCGTCCTCTCATTATTTATGGCTTTGTTCGTACTACCAAGTCTGCTCCAGGTTTTTGTGCCTGAACCACGAAAAAAAGAGTGAAACGAAAACCATTATCCGCCTCATTAATGAGAATGGGGTAGTAAACTCACATCTACCCCATTTGTTCAACTTCCAGTTTTTTCTTTTAAGTTTGCTTCTTCAATTCCAGTAGACTTCAATGCTGGTTACTATACCCATAGGTTCCAGTTTGCTTGCTCCAAGATCTTCACTCAGTTGCTCCAGGTTCTTTGCCCAACTGTCTAGCTTACCTTCCCAAGTTTCCATCTGAGAAAATGAGTACGTGTTGTTATCTTGGTTAAACGCTACTGCAGCACGGTTATATTCATCAACTTCAGTATTGTAGGCATCAATACTCTGCTCATAGAATTCCCGTCTCTGGGTAAAAGTCCCGTAATACCCATAGTCAAACACATTTCCACCGTACCGAGTGTAAGCTAGAGATTCCCAGAATTCATCGGGTTCACTAGTTGTATCAATGAATTCCTCTTTCACTCCATCCAGTGCGATGGTACCGTATATTTTACCAACCTCAACATAGCCAACCGCATCATGCTCGGTATTATCAATATAAACCAACCCCTTGTCCTCAGTTTGAAAGGCATTCAAAGCATGCCCTGTGTTTCCTTCTCCAAATCCAATAGCAACATAAGCAGAACGGAAACCTCGCCGCCAGGCACTATCCCTGAGACTAATTGTGAATCCCTCACAATCGAATTTATCGGTAATGTATTCTTGACAATCAGTCTCGTCGAGTTCAAGAAATTGTTTCAACTCTTGCCATGTAGGGTTTTTGAGATCTGAACCCAGTGGTTCCTCCAACAAACTCTTATAAGTAACCTTCAGTTCCCCCAACTCTCGGCTGGCAAATTCGCTTTCAGATGACAGAACTTCATATTCGGATCGTAGAGATTCAAGTTCTTGTTGCAGTTGGACATTCTCTTGGTTCAAAGTCTCATTCCCTGTGACAGTATCTTCGCATTCAGAGCCCGATTCACATCCCACCAAGAGAAATCCAGTTAGGCTAAGAAGTGCTAATACGCCAACCGCAACAAATTCTAGTATTTTCAACTTCTGCTCATCTCCCAGATTGTCATGACACTATTCCTGCCTGTTGAAGCAGTTGTTTTAGTTGGCTCTCAACAACCTTGGTATCAATTTTCAGACTTACACCAAGATATCCTCTCCCGATGGTATCTACAAAATCTCTGGCATACATGAGGAGAGTCTTTAGATTGCGATCAGACTCCTCAGTATTTAAACCTTCTTGGCTAGTGGCAGAGTCACTAGCGGATACATCACGCATCTGTTTCAAACTGAACAGCGCTCTGGATAGATCATTAGCATCGGGTTCTCGAATATCGGGTAAACGATCGGCAAATTCCTTGCGTACCAGTTGTGTAATCCAGGGGGTAGGAATCCCTTCGAACTCCTTTTCTTCGTGCCCGAAACTAATAAGTTTCCTGAGAATAAAATCTCTATCCTGGATTTCGAGGTAGTCAGCATTGAAACGCATATTATTCAGAGCTACCGGTATGCTGGTCGGTTGAAAACCGTCCTCCTCCGGTTCGAACATTCGCGTAACCACAAGGATAGCATATTGTCCCAGCATTACTTGTAACCTATCGAACAGATATCCAAACTCAGCGCCACTGGCTATGGCGGTATTGGCACCGATTTGTGCACGCAGCGCCATGACCTCTTCAGCGCGATTTATGCTCTCCGCCAATCCTCCTGTCACGATGTCATTTAAATCTTTCTTGTTTTCATTACCCGGGCTTTTCATATTCCACTTCCTTCCTATCAGACGTTTGCTTGTCATTCTACACTGAGCCACGCGTTTGTCAATAGTGACATCCATTATTTGCTTCATTATGGCAATACCTTTTCTAGCTTCTGCAGGGAACTCATGTTTTCGACATTACGTCATAATACTTAAAACCATTTCTACAAGTAGGCTACCACTACAAATGAAGGTAAATACGATTGAGGAACTCAATTGCGAGACTTATAATACATAATGAGGCAAATATTATGCAAAAACTTATCTTTCCCATAATAGCACTGTTATTGGTTCTGACAGCCTGCGGTTCTTCAGGTACATCAGAACCTGTATCAACACTCGTGTCAGTTACCCCAGAAGCAACTACTACGTCGAACTCCACATCATCCGCCCCTTCGATATCTTCAGCTGTTGAAGAGGTACTTCCGTGTGTAGTGCGAGTAATTACCGAATACGGTATGGGGTCCGGTGTAATCATCGATGAAGAAGGTTATATACTCACCAATAATCACGTTGTTACCGGCGCTGAGAGTATTACGGTATCCTTGCCCGATGATGAAGAGGAAATATCGGCTGTAGTGGTCGGGCGGGAAGAAGTGAAGGATGTAGCCATACTTAAGATCGAAGCAGATGATTTACCCGAGGCCGAATTGGGACAAGCTTACGATTTGAAGCTCGGTGAAGATGTTGTGGCTTTGGGTTTTCCTATGGATTTGGAAGGGGGGGCAACAGTCTCCACAGGCATAGTATCGGCATTCAGAGATGATGCAGACGCAGGTATTACACATATCCAGACTGACTCTGCCATTAATCCCGGCAATAGCGGCGGCCCTCTAATTAATTTGGATGGCGAAGTAGTGGGCATCAACACGTTTATCCTGATGAACACTGAAGGGTTGAACTTTGCTATTGCTATTGAAGATGTTGCATCGGAAATACCTCAACTAATGGAAGGGGAATCAACGCTTGTCGAGATAGAAAAGCCCAGCGAATGGGAGACGTATGACAACATGACATGTGATTATTCCGTGGATTATCCCGCTACCTGGCAGGTGAACGATTCCGAAGTATATTTCGTATGGATAGGTGATTATTATGCCGGGTTTGAAATAGACACATATAATGCCGGGCTATGGTCACTGGGATTATGGGTGAAGGATGATCTTGACCTTTTAAAAGAAGACTCTATTGGCTTTGAATTGATTTCGAACCGCACATTGTTTGATATGGGCATGGAGTATCGTGAGATAGTCTACACCCTTCAGTACGAAGAAGACGGCGGTAAATACAAATTCAAGGATCAGTACGTCATGAACGGCCCTTCATTGTATCGCATATCATGTTCATCACCGGATAACCAGTATGAACGATTCGATGATACGTTTGGCAGTATAATTGATAGTTTCACCCTTACAAATGACAAACCTGCACCAACCTCTACCCCAACAAACCCCAGCACCGATAGCGAAGAAGGCTATGTTGGCATGTGGATCCATGATGCTACATATACAAATGACAAGTTAACCAATGAGGATAGTACAACATTGATACTTACGGAAGATTCCTTTGAGTTGCTCCGTACATGTTCGGTTTCTGGAAGTCTTGAGGTAAAATCAAGCGTAATGCGTTTGACAGCGGAATACTCCACTTGCCAAGACCATGCTGTTGGGGCTACGAAGGTTTACACCTTTGAGTTATCTAAAGATGGCAACACCCTCACAATATTCGATGGGCAACCTGGAACCATTGTAAAATCATTCTACGATAAATATTGATATTCATTTAGTACATCGGTGTACGTAAATCGAAGTTTCCACAAGAAGGAGTCGATATGAAGACAACTGCAACATGCCCGGCCTGCGAGCAACCCATATCAATATGGCGAATCGTGTCCGCTCCCACTCCGATACATCTTTCTTGTTCCTCATGTAAGACGAAGATTCGCCCAAAAGGCTGGACCATACTATCATTAATCACAGCTTTAGCTATTGGATTTGCACTTGGTTTCTCCCTCAGTCGGTTTTATAGGGATGATCAACTGTCAATATTGGGAGCGATTGCTATAGCAGTGGGAGTCCTCATTGTGGTTGAGTTTATCTGGGGTCTTCTCATATGTAACAGGGCCACTCTCGAAGCTCATTCAAAGTGATTGCTTATTATGTGAAAATGGTTTATCAAGACTCAAACATTGTAAGACATGATTCTGATTTTCTGAGTAAAGGCGTACGATGTGCTGGCTGGCTGTTTCGCCCCGGGAAAGTGCTCAATCCTCCGATTGTAATAATGGCCCATGGCTTTGCCGGAGAGCGAACATTTGGGCTCCCAGTTTTTGCCCAGAGATTCGCGCAGAACGGGATGGCGGTATTTCTTTTCGATTACAGGAACTTCGGTGATAGTGAAGGTCAACCACGAAACCTGGTTGATCCTGCGCGCCATTGTCAGGACTGGGAATCAGCCATCGCTCATGTCTGGTCTTTACCCGAGATCGATACAGGGCGAATCGCTTTATGGGGGACATCGTTGAGTGGGGGACATGTAATAGTCACAGCGGCCCGTCAAAAAGGGATCAGCGCTATTGTGGCCCAAGTGCCATACGTTGGTCCCAACAAGGACCTGTTTGAATTCAAGAACACCATCAGAGGAACTATGGCTGCTTTGCAGGATATGGGAAAGATGCTTATTGGTCGAGGGCCGTTTTGTGTTCCAGTTGTAGGTACTCCCGGCGCATTTGCCTTTCTGACCACGGAGGAATGCTGGGATGGGTATCACTCAATTATTCCCGATGGTTTATCGTGGGATAACCTGATCCCGGCCAGGAGTTTATTTAAATTGGCCTTCTATAACCCTATGCGTTCGGCTGCAAAAGTGACCTGTCCGGCTTTGCTTATCGCAGGAGAATATGATTCACTGATCCCTTCAAAAATGGTGAAACAAGCGGCACGTAAAATGGCTAAGAGAACTTACATTGAACTACCCTGCAATCATTTTGCGCCATATACAGGAGAGTTTTTCGAACAGACTGTGAGGCTAGAGATAGAGTTTCTACACGAACATCTCAAAATATATGATCAATATTGAAATGAATGAGTCTGGGGATTAAGAGTAGTAATCTTTATCTATACTTCGTATCCCTTATAATAAGAGTATCTGCAATTTTATCGTGAAGACCTTGATTTTTCCGGTCCCATAATATCATCAGATAACCAATACCAAGAGTTGCTTCCGATACGAAATATCCTATGTAACGACCAATGGCACCAAGAAATCCAATAGGGCTTCCATCATCACGGATAACAGCTATTCCAACCAACATCTTTCCGGGTGTTTGCCCGCCGAATGTCCAGAAACCGATATGATACAAAGCCTGGACAATAAAAATAAATGCAATAAAAACCAAATTGTATTAGTAAAATACTTTTTCCGGCTCATCATTTGAGAAGTTAACTGCTGCCACCGGTATTCTGCTCACAATAAGAACGATTAATGAATCAACAAACCATGCTTTAAACCTTGATTCAAAATTGGCAAGCTCAGCTTCCCATCTAACGGTATTGATTACACGTTCTGCAGGTAATCCTTTGCCACACTTGGCACAAACCCAGCACCAGTCTTCGTTGACATTACCACAATACTCACACTCTTTGGTTTCTCTAACTGTTTCAAATTCCATCGCAAAACCCTATCTGTGTATTGTATTTGTGTAAGTATAGTCAACTCATCTGCTCATTGTCAACAAATCCATTTTGACTATAACTAATGACTCACACAATGTCGAAAGCTGAAAACTAGAAAAGCCCGCCCAGTAGTTTTACTGAGACAGGCTTTTTAGCTGTGAAATCTGGTAGCGGCGGATGGACTCGAACCATCGACCTTGGGATTATGAGGCCCACGCTCTGACCACCTGAGCTACGCCGCCTT
>JABMQN010000135.1 GCA_013203045.1 Chloroflexota bacterium | reverse complement strand
GACTGTGTCACAATCAACGAAACTGAGTAATTCTACAATTGTAATTACCGGGGATTACCGTTCTCCCTGAGTTTATCGAAGGGTTCCTGCCGATCAGTGTGTTCATACTTCGACAGGCTCAGTACGAACGGTTCTCTTGTGATGACAGTGTGACACAGTCTCCAAGTCCGGAATGACATATCAAAGTCTGTTTTCGTAAAAACAAGGGAATATGCATGATAACAACTGCCAGAAATAGTGTTGACAGCGTACCAGTGAGTACGTCGATATAAGACAAGAATGAAATAATGCGGCATAAGATTGTATAATGATCAACAGAACCTGACGGCAGTCGGTGTAGGTTCGTACATATTATCAGTTTTGTAATCTCAATTGGAGAGAGAATAATGCCATATCAAGAAAAACGGAAACTGGGGAGGGGAGTAGCCATGGTGGGGGCGGGGATGTCAAAGTTTGGTGTGCGCAACGGTTTAAGTAACCGTGAATTATTTGTGGAAGCGTTCGAAGATATGAAGGCATCGGTAGACAAAGGTATCGACACCAAGGATATCGAAGCGCTTTGGGTGGGGAATTGCGGCACTGAGATATGGGAATCCCAGCTCGTGGTTGCGGTTCTTTGTGCCCAATGGATTGGCATGACCGGAAAGCCGGCAACAAAGGTGGAAGCCGCCTGTGCTAGCGGCTCCGCAGCAGTTCGGCAGGGTATTATGGGTATTGCCTCCGGTATGTATGATGTGGTACTAGCCGGAGGGGTAGAGAAAATGACTACACTCCCTACCAACGATACGACTACTGCTCTGGCATCGGGGACGGACATTTCGTATGAAGCTTCAGGGGGATTTACCTTTCCCGGATTGTATGCTGCAATGGCAAATGCCTACATGAATGAATACGGGACTAAAATCGAAGATTTCAGGAAAGTGGGGATAAAAAACCATGATAATGGAGCTCTCAATCCTAATGCTCATTTCTCTGCCTCTATTACCGATATTATGGGCAAGCAGATAGCCAAGTGTAAAGAAAGGGGGCAATCGGTCCCCAACTGGGCTGACGAATTGGAATTCCTTGATGATCCTGTATTCAATCCGGTCATCGCGTGGCCGATGAGACTGTACGATTGTTCGCCTGTCACCGATGGAGCGGCTTGCGTTCTTTTGGTGGCTGAGGAAATTGCCAAAGACTTTACCGACAATCCTATATATATCATCGGCTCAGGGCAGGCATGTGACGAAGCTTTACATGGAAGGGATACCCTCATCAGTGTCCCAGCGGCGAAGATAGCCGCTCAGCAAGCCTATGAAATGGCGGGAGTAGGACCTCAAGACGTGAAAATGGCCGAGGTCCATGATTGCTTCACTGTTGCTGAAGTGATGGCCGTTGCTGATCTGGGATTCTTTAGGCCCGGCGAAGAGGCAGCCAGAGCAGCCGGTGAAGGCAAGACAGCCCGAGATGGAATCAAGCCTATCAATACGTCCGGTGGTCTGAAATCAAAAGGCCACCCGGTCGGAGCATCCGGTGCCGCTCAGTTGGTGGAGATATTTCGTCAGATGCGGGGAGAGGCAGGGGGCAGACAGGTTCCCAATCGGGATATTGATCTAGCGCTGACCCATAATGTAGGGGCACATGGCACCACAGCCGTAGTTCAAATCTATGAGAGGAGATAGCCAGGTGGATGAGAGGCCTATTACGATAAACTCCTTCGAACAGTTCCTCACTGAAGGCAAGCTTATGGCTACAAAATGCAGGCACTGTGGTGCACTGTGGTGTCCTCCTCGACCAGTGTGTAACAAATGCAGCAGTAGCGAGATGGAGTGGCAGGAGATGAGCGGTAAAGGCAAGCTTGCAACGTTCACTATTATTGGCGTCGGAACCGCGCTGATGCTCGAAGCAGGCTATAACAGGGAAAATCCTTATTGTGCGGGAATCGTCGAACTGGAAGAGGGACCGAAAATTAGTGCCCAAATTCTGGGAGTTGATACCAGCAATCCAGAGAATATCAACATCGGCATCCCCCTGCAGAAGGACTTTGTTCAAAGGGGCACGTTTTCTTTCTCCAGTGGGCTCAAGAAGGTACCTAAAGTATATCTGGCTTTCAGAACAGTTGAACAGAAATGAGTGAATGGGACTGTTGAGGTGCCAAGGGCTCTTTTTAGAAAAGGAGAGTATTAATGGATTTTGAATTATGCGAGGATCATCTGCTGTTTCAGCGTATGTTGCGAGGTTTCGTAGCCAAAGAAATCGAACCTTATGCCTCTGAATGGGACAAGACTCATGAGTTTCCGTTCGAAACAATAGCAAAAATGGCTGAACTGGGATTCTTTGCTGTTCATTTCCCGGAGGAATATGGAGGAAGTGGAGATGAGATAACGCTCGCTATTGCGGCTGAAGAGATATCCCGCGGTTCGGGCGGATTGGGAACGGTTTTCCTGGCATCGGTTGGTCTGGCTATGTATCCCATCACCTTGTTTGGTAATCACTCCCAAAAAAGCGATTATATATCCAGGGTGATCGACGGTAAATTATCGGCTTTCGGTCTGACTGAGACATCGGCTGGTAGTGATGTGGCAGCTATATCTACAAGTTATGTCAAAAAAGACAATCACTACGTACTAAACGGAAACAAAATATTTATCACCAACGGCGCCGAAGCGGATTTCTTCACCGTGTTCGCCACTAAAGATCGGTCTCTTGGTTACAAAGGTATTAGTGCGTTTATCGTGGAAAAGAGTTCCCCCGGTTTTTCTATTGGCAAGATCGAAGAAAAAATGGGATTACACCCGTCATCGACCACGGAACTTGTTTTTGATGATTGCCAGGTCCCTGCCGAGAACCTCATTTCCGATGAAGGTATGGGGTTCAAAATCGCTCTGTCTGCTATCGATGCCAGTCGTGTATGCGTTGCTGCTCAAGCCTTGGGAATAGCCCAGGCAGCTTATGAGGCAGCCGTCAAATATGCTAAAGAACGAACTCAATTTGGAGCGGCACTGGCCCGGCTTCAGGCTATCCAGTGGATGATAGCAGATATGGCTACCGAACTCGATGCGGCCCGACTGCTTACTTATCGAGCTGCCTGGCAGACGATGAAAGAAGGTCATCCGCCTGTCCAGCAAACGGCTATGGCCAAGCTATATGCCTCGGAGGCGGCGAATAGAGTTTGCCACAAATCACTTCAGATATTCGGTGGGTATGGTTATACCAAGGATTTCCCAATGGAGCGCTATGTACGAGACCAGAGAATCACCGAAATCTATGAAGGGACTTCAGAAATGCAACGGTGGACCATTGCTCGCCAGATCCTGGGAGTAAAATAGCAAATTTGGAGAATCACATGGCCAGCGAACAAGGTAAATTTACTACAACGTCAGGTATACCTATTGAGCAAATATATGTACCTGATCATGTCAGTGAGATGAATCCCAAAACGGATATGGGCCTTCCTGGAGAATACCCTTTTGTTCGAGGGGTGCATCCCACCGGATACAGAGGTAAGCTGTGGACAATGCGCATGTTTGCGGGCTTCGGAGCCGCTGAAGATACAAATGCGCGGTACAAGTATCTACTTGAACACGGTGAAACCGGCTTGAGTGTAGCATTCGATTATCCTACGCTGATTGGGCTTGATACGGATAATCCAGAGGCTAAAGGGGAATTTGGGAAGTGTGGTGTTGGCATATCCTCGCTGGCTGACATGGAGATACTGTTTGACGGAATACCCGTCGATAAGATTACTACATCCATGACCATCAATGGTCCCGCTGCTGTCATCTGGGCGATGTATATCGTCGCTGCTGAAAAACGTGGAGTTCCTATGGAAAAGCTTGGCGGCACAATACAAAATGACATACTAAAAGAGTACCAGGCACAGAACTCTTACATCTTTCCCCCTAAGCCATCGATGCGATTGGTAGTAGATACATTAGAATTCGGATCGATGCACCTGCCTCGATGGAATACCATAAGTATCAGTGGATATCATATTCGCGAGGCCGGTTCCACTGCCGTACAAGAGCTGGCTTTTACACTGGCAAATGGCCTTGCATATGTTGAAGCAGCAATCGAGCGTGGACTGAAGATTGATGACTTTGCACCTCGTCTTAGTTTCTTTTTTAATTCGCACAATGACTTCTTCGAGGAGATTGCCAAGTTTCGTGCTGCCAGACGCATATGGGCCAGAGAGATGAAAGAGCGATTCGGTGCTAATGAACGTTCTCAATGGCTACGTTTCCATACCCAGACCGCGGGGTGCACACTTACGGCACAGCAACCTGAAAATAACATTATACGAACCTCTCTACAGGCCTTAGCAGCAGTCTTGGGAGGAACTCAATCGCTTCACACCAATTCCATGGATGAAGCACTGGCTTTACCATCCGAGAAGGCGGTTTTAACTGCCCTGCGAACCCAACAGATCATTGCTCACGAAAGTGGCGTGGTTAATAGTGTCGATCCACTGGGCGGCAGTTACATGATGGAAACACTGACGAACCAAATAGAGGCTTCGGTCTACGAATATTTTGACCGGATTGAATCTGTTGGAGGAGTTCTTGATGGCATTGAGGAAGCGTTCTTCCAGAGGGAGATCGCTGATGCTGCATTCCGGTATCAGAAGCAGATCGAGACAAAGCAGTCAATCGTTGTGGGGCTCAACGAGTATGAACTGGATGAACCAATCACCATCCCGTTACTGAGAATCGACGAAGAAGCCCAACGAAGGCATTTGGATAGACTGAGTCGATTGAGGACAGAACGGAATAACGAAAAGGTTGGGAGTTGTCTGGGCAGGCTTAGAGATGCAGCCAAAGGAACGGAAAACCTGATGCCTTACATCCTTGAAGCAGTTCGGGAATACGCTACCCTGGGTGAAGTTTGTGACGCATTTAGAGATGTGTTCGGGGTGCATCAGCCTGTTTCTCGATTTTAATAGTGTCCATTGAGCGTCTTTGCAGCCATTCGGGGCTGGATAATTACTTCCCCCACTTGTCCAACACCTGGTGTCAGCAAGCGGTAAAAGCTACAACATCTGGCATGGTACCCCTGGGGTGGCTCGAACACCCGACACGCGGTTTAGGAAATCGCAGCAGGGTGGTGACAAACGTGGTTGTGAAGGGATGGCAGTCAGATACTTTCCAATTCTCTGTAGCTAGCGGTGGTTGTCAGGGCAAGAGAAGAGTCGAGAGTCCGTTTGCAAAATGTTTGCAAAATCCCACGATCAGTATAACTACAAGCAGTCAACATATGCAGGTTACAGATTCAGTTAAAAAACGGTTAATATACGGTAAATGGCCTCACGTTGAAGCTAAATTGCAACAGACCGCGACAAAACATTGTAGACAAAATGACTACACGTATATTTGTATTAGGCTACATTGGAAGGATTCATATTACAGGAAGTATAAAAGAAGTGGTTTTTGAGCATACATAACTAACAGTCTGTTGATGGAAACAAAGACCAGCTTTTAAATCTGAAACCAAAACTTGTCGGCAAAATGTCGGCAATTATGGACTTCAGGGGACTGATTGGGGTATAATTCGTAGCTGAGCCCCTGTAGCTCAGAGGATAGAGCAGCGGTTTCCTAAACCGCGTGTCGCGTGTTCGAGTCACGCCAGGGGTACCATTATTTAGCTACGAATTTGGTCTGTCTCGTGAACTCACCACCACCGCCAACCACCATTTTGCAAACATTTTGCAAACCATCGTTTTTCCTACAACATCAACCTAGCTTCGCCAAGTACCGGAGCCCTAACTCTGGCATAACAGAAGCACCCTATACTGCAACCCGTTGCCACTTCCAATTGTATAGGACCATGACTTCCCTTCCGTGAATGGTGCACCGTGTGATCCAGTGTACGTAGTGGTTACTGTTGAATCCACCTCTAGAGATCCCATAGCAATAACGGAGGAAGTCTTCTTTGCCTGATCCAAAGTGTCTTTTGCTCGCCAAGCGGACTCGGACTCCAACGTCATATCGACCACTCTTTTTCGAGCTGGCGATACATCATATGTTGTTTCGGTAACATAGCAGTCAATGCCGTCGACAGACTCAGAGCCGATCACTGTCTCTGTCCACGCAGTCTGCTCTTCACCATGATTAACGTTGTAAACCCACGAAGGGGCCCCTGTGGCTGGTGATGGTTCAGGTATTTCGCTAGGGATTGCTGTTGTCGGAGGTTCCGTTGCGAGCTGCTCAGTTGGTAATGGCGTTTCTACAGGCGAAGGCGTTTCGTCATCATCGCAAGCGGCAACAAGAGACAGTATCATCAATACAGCCAATATACTCAGAAAGTATTTCATCTTGTTTCCTCCAAAGGTTTTCTGTTCAACGATGGACAGCATAACAGTTGACGTATGAATGCGTGTTGCACCCCTGATCAGTGTCCCTATCCTACCTAACCCATTGGAAGTAGTCAAGGAGAACTGAGGATAACTAAAGAGGATTCCCTACCGCAATGGGATAAAACTGCCCGCTTTTCTCCACCTACGAACCAGCTTTGCCCGAACAATTAGTTTAATTGCATTCTGCATACAACAACACCAATATTTACTAATTATTGCCAATTCTTAACCGTCTGTTTACTGTTTTTTACTGAGACTGTAAGTGCTTCTGTGTTATCGTATTATGCACGATAGATAAAAGT
>JABMQN010000134.1 GCA_013203045.1 Chloroflexota bacterium | reverse complement strand
GGATCAGCTTTCCTGAATTCATTATGGCGATCTGGTCAGCTAAACGAATTGCTTCATCAAGGTCATGAGTCACCAAAATCACGGTCTTCTTCAACTCCTGCTGAATCTTGGCAAATTGAGCCTGCAGTCTCTCTCGAGTGAGCGGGTCAACCGCACCGAATGGTTCATCCATCAGCAACACCGGCGGATCAGCTGCCAATGCCCGAGCCACTCCGATTCGCTGTGCTTCCCCTCCCGAGAGTTGATTAGGATATTTCCGAGCATACTCTGTGTGATCAAGCCCAACCAGTGTCAATAGCTCCTCAATTCGTTCGGAAATTTGCTGCTTTTTCCAGTGAAGCAGTTTTGGCACGACAGCGATGTTTGCCGCCACAGTCATATGGGGGAACAATCCAACGCTTTGAATTGCGTAACCGATATAGCGCCTTAGCTTATCCGGCTTAATCTGGCGTGTCTCCTGACCATTGATATAGATGTGCCCTGAGGTCGGTTCAATGAGTCGGTTGATCATCCGCAACGTGGTCGTTTTCCCACAGCCGGAGGGTCCAATCAGTACACATACTTTCCCATCATCGACTTCAAGTGAGAGGTCATTGACAGCTATCGTCTCACCGTAACGCCTGGTTACATTTTCTATTCGAATCACGATTCACCTGCCACAATACCTTTGGGAGTTGCCAGTCTCACTGCAAGTCGCATTACTGCATCCACTACAAACGCCATCACAACAATGGGTATCGCTCCAACCAGAATAAGATCGGAGGCTGCCTGGTTAAACCCCTCCAGTACAAAGAAACCAAGCCCACCCCCACCGACAAGTGCAGCCAGGATTGCCAGCCCTACAGCCACGATAGCTGCGATTCGGACACCTTCCAGAACCAGCGGGGCTGCTAACGGCACTTCAATGCGATAGAATACTTGGAGCCGGCTCATGCCCATTCCCAGGCCAGCATCGATAACTGCCGGATCTACCTGGCGCAGTGCTACAAAGGTGTTCCTGACGATGGGGAGAAGGGAATAAATGGTAAGAGCAATGATAGCTGGCGCAGGTCCAATCCCACGGATTCCCCAATCCTCCAGAATCGGATAATCGTCAGCCAGTGCAGACAGGATAGGAAGTAATAATCCCAAGAGCGCCAGACCCGGTATAGTTTGAACGATGTTGGTGGTAAAGAAAATCGGATGTTCTGCTATTCTACTTCGTGCAGCCCAGATGCCCAACAACACACCGATAACTGTTCCGATGGCAACAGGCTGAACAAAGAGCCGGATATGCTGAAAAAACTCCTGCTCAAACCTATCAGGACGAGCGTTGTATTCCTGCATCACTGCCAAGTCATCGAACCACCCCACGAGGAGCATAACAAGAAAAGTGATCAACGCCGACCAGGTAATGAAACCTTGCCAAATCCTTGCGTCCCGAAGCCGACGACGCGAAGCGTGTATCAGGACATAAGCCGCGACGATGGTTAACCAGAACCCGGCTCCCAGTGATATCCGGGCGAACTGGGGAGATGTCTCAAGAAGGTCTCCCGCTGTGTAACCCACTAAAACGAATGTGTAGATTAGAATTATGTTAGCCAGTAGTCCTATTACAAAAGCACTCAAACGTGTGTTTGAAGCCAGACTTAGTCCGAGACAAACTAGCCACAACACCAGGATGATGACCGTTTCATCCCGTCCAGCGCTGTCCCACAGTTCAAGACCGGTGCCGGAGAGCAATCGGTTGGGCTTCAGTATTAGCCAGGCTAACAGGAGAGAGGCTAGTCCTAAGACAGAGCCAGTGATGGCCACGCTATCACGTCGTGCCGCCCACCGGTTCATGATCTCCCGATTTATCATCAAAAAATGCTATTCGGCTAAGAATCCTGCCGAAATTAGATATTCCTCAGCCACATCCATGGCAATCTGGCCCTCTACAGCGATTTTCGCGTTCAAGGTCTGGAGCGTTTCGAGTCCCAGGGATTCGAAGACCGGGTTGATAATACCGGCAATCTCCGGGTATTCTGATATGATTTCCCCTCGAACTCGCGGTGCTGGTTCATAGACTGGTTGTGCGCCCAAGGGATCGCTCAAAATAACCAGACCCAGCGCTGCTACCTGGCCATCAGTTCCGTATGCCATGGCTGCATTCACTCCGTCAGTTCCCTCCGCAGCCGCTTTTTCAGTAAGAGCAGTATTTCCTCCGGAGACTGTCAGCATCTGATTGTTAGAGAGGGTAAATCCGTAGGCCTCCTGGAATGAAGGCAAGGCAGCGGGGCTGGTGACAAACTCCTCGGAACCAATAAGTTTAATGTAACCGCCTCCATTCGCATATGCAGCAAAGTCTTCAAGGCTCGCCAGTCCTTCTGTCTCAGCCAGTTCCTGCGGAATAGCGATTGCCCAGGTGTTATTTGCCGGTGCAGGCTGGAGCCATACAATATTGAATTTCTCCTTATCAAGCTCTGCTACTCGCTCATAGCCTGCCTGGGCATCTTTCCAGACACCCGAATCGGCTTCATCAAAGAAAAAGGCCCCGTTACCGGTATATTCCGGGTACATATCGATTTCACCGCTTTCCAATGCCTCTCTTACAATTGCGGTCGGGCCGGTCTGTGATTTGTCGGTCACATCGAATCCATTATCTTCCAGCACCAAAATAATCATACTGGCAAGGAGTGATCCCTCAGTATCGATCTTGGAGCCTACTACGATGGGCCCTTTACTCCCCTGCTCCGAAGTCTCATCGTCATCATCACAAGCTGTGACTATAAACAATGACATCAAGACAACCATTACACCGAGTAATCTTACCCATTTCTCCATCTAGTCAACCTCCTTATTCATTCGTTCTTGGTTCACCACTTTACGGAGATACATTACGAATGTCAACCCTGCGCCCTGTTTTCCCCCGAACAGTTATTTCTCCACCGTTATTCCAACGCCAAACGCCACGTGCTTTGTAATGTGAACCGCCTTTTCCTTGGGTTCAAGATAGGTCCAGGCCGCATCCTTGTTTGTTTCCCCGTCGACGGTCACATCGTAGTAAGATGCCAACCCTTTCCACGGACAGGTTGTATGTTTGTCGGTCATTTTGAGGAAGTCCCATTTGATGGAATCAGGAGGGAAGTAGACATTCCCCTCAACCAGCTCGTAGCTATCACTTTCCGCGAGCACCGTTCCTTTCCACATTGCTTTGGCCATCTTTTACCTCCTTAGGACTCAAGATTCTGGATTATGCCATGGAGCACCGAGTTGATTTATCTCTTCCGGCCCCCAGGTGCCTGCTTCATAGGAATTGATTGATATTGCTTCATTTCCCGACAAGTGATCGTAAAGACCCCAACTGGCTTCAACTTCGCTATCACACACAAACAGCGTTTGATCACCGGTCACAACGTCAAGGATTAAGTGCTCATAAGCATCCGGCAGAGTACCAAAAGCATCCGCATAATGGAAACTCAGTTGCTGCGTCGTAAGCGATATCGGATCACCAATTGACTTGACTTGAATATGAAAATCGATTCCCTCGTCTGGTTGAAGGGTAATGATCAGCAAATTAGGCTTGACATCATCCTCTGATTTGGAGGGATGGAAAATAGAAACCGGAGCCCTTTCGAAGGCCACTACGATCTGAGAACATCGCAAAGGTAAGTGTTTTCCGGTTCGCAAATAAAAAGGAACTCCTTTCCAACGCCAACTGGCAATCTGCAATTTGAGAGCGGCGAATGTCAGTGTACTGGATTGAGCGGAAACCCCATCTTCCTGTTGATACCCGGAGTATTGCCCCAAAACCACATCATCAGGATGGATCGGTTCAATCTGTCCCAGTACTTTCAATTTCTCGTGGCGTATTGAGCCAGCTTCAAACGCAGAGGGTACTTCCATTGCCACCAGACACAACAATTGGGTCAGGTGGTTCTGGATCATATCCCGTATTGCCCCCGCTCTTTCGTAATACTGAGCCCGCGATTCTACACCCAGGCTTTCTGCGACGGTTATTTGAACGCTTTCGATATGTTCTCGATTCCACAGGTGCTCCACAAACGCATTGGCGAAGCGAAACACCAGCAGGTTCTGAACGGATTCCTTGCCCAGATAGTGGTCGATGCGGTAAATCTGGGATTCATTGAAATATCGATGAATCCCAGCGTTAAGCTCCTGCGCCGAAGCCATATCCCATCCGAACGGTTTCTCCACAACCAGCCGTGTCCAGCCCGGACTATCATTAAAACCCGCTTCACCGAGGCCTTTAACCACGTTCGGCACCGCATCCGACGGCAATGCCAGATAGAATATCCGGTTGCCTGCAAGCCCATGCTCCTGTTCCAGCGCCTCTATTCTGGTGGCCAGTTTCTGAAAGTCAGCACCACCCCCTGAACCCAGCGACTGGTAGTGAAGACGACAATCGCACCAGTAGTTCACCTGGTCCGCATTCACCGCAAGACCTGCCGCTTCCAATACCCCCTGGATGCTTGCGCGATAGCCTTCGTCGTTCAGAGTATCATCCAAATCAACACCAAGGATGATGTGATTCTCCCCGAACTGTTCACTCGCCGAAAGATTATAGACAGCCGGAAATAATTTTCGCTGGGCCAAGTCACCAAGCGCTCCCAGGATTACAAAAAGGTGAGGCTCAATCTTATCTGACATACCTATTCCCCTTTTTTATTCAATTCCCTCAGGAATGCTCTCGCCGGGGCTCCATCGGCACCTTTTAGTTTAAGCGGTAGACACAGCAGTTCATAGTCGCCCGAAGGCACTCCCGAAAGGTTCAGTCCCTCCACAATCACCACGCCGGATTCCAGCAAAGTACGGTGTGTGGGATATCCTTCTTTTTTATATTCTTCGATGGAGAGATAGTCGATTCCCACCAGTTTGATCCCCATCTCCACGAGATAACGGGCACCGCTTTCCGATAGGGATACATAATCGGGAGTGTGTTCCGGCTGCCTCAATAGAGCAGAATTCCGGGTTCCCAGCAGGAGTCTGCTCACGCCGGAAAGATCGAGTTTTTCCAGCAGTGTGCGGTCAATGCGTTCGACTTCGGGGAGTTGAACCAGTCGGGCCGGGCCTGCCAGTACTTCGAGAGGGATGCTATCAATCCCCGGAGCACCCTCCACGAAATGATACGGCGCATCCACATGCGTCCCGCTATGAGTCCCGACGTGCAACAATGAAACGTTGCTCGAACTGCCTTCCGCGATCCGTTTGACCGGTTCAATCGAAACCGGCGCATTGCCCGGCCATATGAGCATATCCGACTCGAGGGTCATGGTGATATCATAAATTTTGGCTGGTATTTCCTGCATAGTCACCTTCCTGTTTTTTAACCTTCTTCCCCGGGATAAAGGCTATACCTGCGAAGGACGCAACAGCAACCTGCCCATACATGGTAAAAGGGTGCATAACCATGCGCCCCTACTTCGATGCTTTCACAGAATGTCCCCCAAACTGGTTGCGCAGCGCCGCCAGCATCTTAGGTCCGAACGGTTGTTCCTGCCGCGATCGGAATCTAGCCTGAAGTGACTGGGTGATCACGGGTATCGGCACGGAGAGATCAATCGACTCCTGCACTGTCCATCGGCCTTCCCCTGTATCCTCAACGTAGGCCTGCAAGCTCTCCAGCTTCGGGTCCTCGCTCAAAGCGGCAGCCGCCAAATCCAGCAGCCACGATCGAATTACCGTTCCGTAGCGCCATATCTCAGCGATTTGAGGCAAATTAAGATTGAACTCCTCCTTGGCCTGCATTAGCTCGAATCCTTCCGCATAGGCTTCCATCAGGCCATATTCAATTCCGTTGTGCACCATCTTCACAAAATGACCTGCCCCGCTGGGGCCTACATGACCATATCCACGATCGGACGCAGGTGCAAGTGATTGAAAAATGGGTTCCAACTGCCGGAATGCATCTGCCTCTCCACCGACCATCAAAGAGTACCCTTCCTTCAAACCCCAAACCCCCCCGCTGACCCCGACATCAAGGTAAAGAATCTCTTTCTCAGCCAGATACTCTGACCGCCGGATGCTGTCTTTGTAATAAGAATTGCCGCCATCGAGGATGATATCGCCCGATGATAGCTCGGATGCTATGGCACCGATGGTAATTTCAGTGGGCTCTCCGGAAGGGACCATCAGCCATACCGCTCTGGGCAGTGCCAGTTTGGAGACCAGATTAGCAATGGATTGGGCTCCCACGGCCCCCTTACTTTCCATAGTTTTCACCGCATCCGGCGCGGGATCATAGGCCACGATTCGGTGACCCGCCGCCATCAAACGCTGCGCCATGTTTCCTCCCATCCGTCCCAGACCAATCATACCTAATTCCATGGTTATCTCCTTCCTTCGGTTTTCCCCCCACCAGGATGCGCTATTCGATTATGGTCCTCTATGCGATGCCTGACGATCTCGGCAAGTCGCTCCGGTTCGTGAACAATCCAGACATCATCAATTATCTGGCTGGTATGCAGGCCTGCGTTGGTAAAGGGGGTAGCAATCGCCACCACATTCATTCCCGCTGCCAACCCGGCTCGTACGCCATTCACCGAGTCCTCCAGTACCAGGCATTCCGAAGCCGGCACCACCATTTTTTCGGCGGCTGTAAGGTATATCTCCGGGTCAGGCTTCCCCTTCTTTATATCGTCCGCGCTGATTATCAAGTTAAAAGATCTTTCCAAATCCAGGGCACGTACTACTCGAAGGGCATCTTCGCGTTTGGACATTGTCGCCAGCGCTGTTGAGCATGAGGTATGTTTGGCCACCCGAAGCAGATCCACCGTGTAAGGCCACCGATTTCCCCGCAGCACCTCCGGGTCCGATACCATCTGCGAGTAAATATCTTTGCGCATAACTGTCAGCACCTGCTCGGGTTCTGCGACGTGATATTGTTCTATCAGGGGACGAAGCTCACTCTCCAGCCCCAGTTTCTCCATCACATGCTTGGAGGCTTCATCGCGACCGGCACCCACAATTTCCCGATAAGCCTCGATAGCTTCCGAGGCAGGCTCTACCAGTCCACGCAACTGCTGAACAGCAATGGCATACGAGCGGGCCTTCAACTTCTCCGTCTGCACCAGCGTGCCATCCAAATCAAAGATCATGGCTCGAATCACAGGACCACCTCTCCGATGGTTAACAGTGCGACGATCGCAAAAAGTACTCCCAAGACCCGTTCCGTGGTGTGTTCCGAGATGCGACCAGAAACCGCCGATCCCAGTTGGGCCCCAATGATCACCCCGGGTACGGTAAAGATCACGATACTGAGAACCGTGTCCATCACATCCCCACCGGTTCGCATGAACTGAAAGAGGTGCCCGCCAGCCGCCGTAAGGGCTGTCACTGCCACCACGAACACACTGGTAGCCACCGATACCCGGCTAGGTACTCGGCAGCGCTGCAAAAGAAAGTACTGGTTTAATTCCCCCAGCCCGGTGGAAATCATGCCCACGAACAACCCCCCGATCCCGGCAATGGCCCGGCCCTCGTACTTGTTACAAACGGTGTAGCAGATATTTTCCCCTGTCGCCGATTTGAGACAGGTCTCGGCTTTGGCGCCGCCGTATTCTTCATCGATGGCTTTGTCCATCCGCAAGACGTCTTTTCGTTCCGGCGCCCTCAGAAAACTGGCTGCCACGGCAAAGAGTCCAGCCCCCAGGATCACCTTTAGAACGTCGGGGTCGGCTCGCCCGGACACCCAGGTGCCGAAGATCGCTGCCGGGACCGTCACGATGAGCAGGGTCACTCCCAATCGATAGTCGATCAACCGCTTATGTGCATAGGCATATACCCCGCTGGCGAATCCGAACACCTCTGTAATCAACCCGGTCCCGATGGCCACTTCCGGCGAAAGGCCCAGCGCTAAAATGAAGAGCGGTGAAAAGAATGTCGCTCCCCCTACACCGGCCGCCATGGCCACCGTCGCCACCAGTGTTCCCACCGGCAGCATGTACCAATATTCGAGGGTCATATCGTTTCTCTAAGCGTTGCCATTATTCTGGAAAATAGACCCCTGATCATGTCATTCCGGACTCGATCCGGAATCCACTTCCCACGCCACACCTCCTGGATTCCTGCTTTCGCAGGAATGACATGAACACTCGATTGCCCAGTTTCATCTTTTGTGGCCCATCGATGATGGATGGCGAGAGTGATCCCCTCTCACTCGAATATTTTGACCGCTTCCTCCGGCAAGACCGAATTCACCGGGATATTGGTCCCCATTTCAAAACCGCCCGTGGTCCCCATTTTGGGAACGATCTGGAGATATGCATGGTAGTACGGAACCTTTGAGAGTGAATTAGGGGCACTATGAATGAAGTAATTGAAATCAGGATTACCCAACTTGTCTATATATGCATGCAGCACTTTTTTCACCTGTCCTGCGAGGCCCCGTAACTCCAGATTGCTCATTTCGTTATAACAGGCGAAATGTCGTCTCGGTATAACCCACATCTCATACGGGCGTGACGCTGCATATGGGGAAAGAATCATCATCTGATCGGTCTCGGCCACGATCCTTTCAGAAGAGCTGCGCTCATAATCCATCAGGGCACACATAGAGCATGCACCATTGGTGTCGAAGTACCTCTCCTGGGCATGAAGCGCACTTCTAATCCACCCGGGCACAATCCTGCTCCCTACGATCTGCGAATGGGAATGGGGTTGTGAACCGCCGGCAGACGGCCCCTGATTTTTAAAAACCACCGATATGAAATTGTTGGGATTCTGCTTGAGATCATTGGTGGCCTTCGAGTAACTCAGGAAGATGTTGTATATATCCTCGGGCTCCATCTCCCCCATTATTCTGTTATGGACGCGGTTTTCGATGACCAGATAGTGATTACCGCATCCCTTGTAGTGCGAATAGACGCCGTGTTTGTGAAAGGGTTCCGGTTCGGCCGGGCAGCTCTCAAGATCGTCGAATATCTTGTATTTGTTTTCAATGGTCCGAACCAGCCAGTTACCATTCCCATCGACGATTTCATCAACAATTACATTCGGGAATCTCTCCTCATTGCCGGGGCAGAATGGGCATGACTTATCGTATTGGGGGTAATCACGGATGTCCATCGATTGCGCTTTCTTCAATTTGGCCGGTTTTTTGCCGCGATCGGGAGCCATCACGGTCCAGTTTTCAGTCAGTATGTTTTGTCTCAGTTCAGACACAATTTTCTCCGGTATGGTATTTCACGCCAATTTATCGGCCAACTCCCAGGCAATCGCCAAATCACCGTTGGGCGAATGAATGTTGGCCACACTGCGGCCCGATTCCTGAAGTACCTGTAAATCACCTATTGCCTGGGCGTTAGTCAACATGCCGAAAGTATAGGGCTTACCCGGAACCGGTAAATCCTGAGTGTGATCCACAGTTAGTTGAAGGGACAAATTCGAATTCGGACCGCCTTTGTGGAGTTGTCCGGTAGAGTGCAGGAACCGGGGCCCGTAGCCAAAGGTGGTGGCAACTCGGTACCGTTCGATCACTCTGCGGCGGAACTCGGAAATGAGTGTATTTGTCTCATCCGACTCCACAATGTAGGCCATGATGGAAAAATAACTTCCCGGCTTGGCTTCCTCCAGCAGTTCGACAAGCGAGCCACCGGTTTTTGTTTCCGGAAGAGCCCCGGTTTCTTCGTGAACCTGCAGTACTTTTTTGGTAGCTTCCTTGGCTTTCTGCACGTCCGGCTGATCGAAAGGATTGATACCAAGTAATGATCCGGCCACTGATGTAGCGAATTCCCAGCGAAAGAACTCGGCGCCAAGATCATACCTGTCTTGCATTTCAATGGTAATGACCGGCTGCCCCGAATCTGTTATGGCTTGAACAGCAGTATCCACCTTGGTATTATCATCACCATTCAAGCGGAGGAACACGAACAATCGATCATCGCCATAGTATTGAGAATCAACCAGCGGTTCCCCTGCCACCGGTACGATGCCTTTGCCCTCTTTCCCAGTGCTTTCAGCGATGAGCTGTTCTACCCACAGGCCAAATCGGTTCACGCCCGGCGAGGCGATCAGTGTCAGTTTATCCCGACCATTGAGCGCCATGATTCCCATGACAGCGCCCAGCAGGCAGCCCGGATTCTCTCTGGCGGAATCAGAAGCGCACGCCTGTTTCATCCGGTCCGCTGTTGTGAGCAATGCCGCCACATCTACTCCTGCCATGGCGCCGGGGACCAGTCCGAAAAACGAAAGGACGGAGTATCGGCCCCCGATATCGGCGGGGTTTTCGAACACCTTACGGAACCCTTCCTTCCCGGCCCGTTCCACCAGCGCCGTTCCGGGATCAGTGATGGCCACGAAATGCCCGCCCGCTTCTTCGGGGCCCACTGTAGATTCAACCACCGACCGGAAGTGCTCATAGAGCAGGTTCGGTTCGATAGTCGTTCCCGATTTGGAGGCCACCAGAAACAGCGTTCGCGCCGGGTCAATCTGATCCTGAACCCGTTTAATCCAGTCGGGATCGATGGAATCGAGCACTATCAGTTGAGGGAAGACTTCTTTTTTCCCGAAAACGCTGCGCAGCACCTCCGGGCCCAGGCTGCTGCCGCCCATGCCCAGCAGCACCACATATTGAAAACCGGCATCGCAAATTTCTTTGGAAAACGCTCCGAGATCGGCGATTTCCTGATGCATCCGGTCGGTCACCGCCAGCCAGCCCAGACGATTGGTGATCTCCGGCGGGTCCGGTTTCCAGACGGTATGGTCTTTCTGCCAGATGCGCTGGATCACGTTCTTCTTTTCGATATCGGCAAGTGTCACTTCCACGTCGGCGAGGTAGTTTCCTAAACTCATTTCGGTTTCCATTTATCCCTCCGCAAGCTGTTGTCTCTTCTTTTCAATACCCACCAATAGCTTTTCAAAAGAATCTGAAAATGACTTTACACCATCGGCGAGCAGTTTTGAGGTTATCGACTCCATACTGATTCCCGCCGCTTCGATAGCCGTGAGGGCTCGTTGAGCACGCTCAAAATCGAGTTCGATGGTCACCTCTGTACGACCGTGATCCATGAACGACTCAATCGTTTCCGGCGGCATGGTATTCACTGTATTGGGGCCAACAAGCGGTTCCACGTATAGAACATCGCTATACGCCGGATTCTTGGCACTCGTGCTGGCCCACAGCGGTCGTTGAACCCTGGCTCCCTTGCCTTTCAAAGCTTCAAATTGACCACTCTCGAATGTCGTTCGAAATGCCTGATAAGCCACCTTTGCATTGGCTACAGCCGCCTTACCGAGCAGGCTTTTCATATCGTCGACTCCCTGGCTACGCTCTTCGAGGAGACGATCTACAGCCGTATCCACCCTGCTCACAAAGAACGATGCCACTGACGCGATACGGCTCACATCCCCGCCGTTGAAGTCCAGTTTTTCGAGACCGGAGACATATGCTTCACGTACCTGGTCGTACATCTCAAGCGCAAAGATCAGGGTGGCATTTACGTTGACACCACTGCCGATCAGTTCCGTTATGGCCGGTATACCCTCGGGTGTGGCCGGCACTTTGATCATCACATTGGGACGCCCCACGATGGCAAACAGCCGTTTGGCTTCTTCGATGGTCCGCTGGGTATCGGCGGCCAGTAGCGGACTCACTTCGAGGCTGACGTAGCCGTCCACGCCTCCAGTCCGATCATAGATAGGATGAAGCATGTCCGCCGCTCCCTGGATGTCCTTCACCGCAAGGACCTCGTAGATTTCACCGGTTGTCTTTCCCGAATCGGACAGTTCGGTTAATGCTTGATCGTAGTCATCGCTGCCACCGATGGCCTTCTCGAAGATGGTGGGATTCGATGTTACTCCGGTGATTCCCATATCGATGAAACGCTGGAATTCGACGGAATTGAGCATGCCGCGCCGAATATAGTCGAGCCAGACCGACTGGCCCAGTGCTTGAAGAGACTGAATAGGATTCGCCATATTGAATTTCCTTTCTTTTTAATCGATCGCCGGGTAAATTCCCCGCGGCTTGCCGCGATAAATACAAAATTCCGAATTGATACCCCGCTGCTCTGCCGCGGGGTAGTTCATTTATTTTCCCTATAGAGCCCGACGCTCGATTGCCAGGACCTTATCGAGCCGCCTTTGATGTCGTTCTTCACTGGAAAAGGTGGCTCCCAGAAAAGCGTTGATCAGTTCATAGGAAAGCTCTATCCCTATGATTCGAGCCCCCACAGGCACAGAACATTCATATCGTCGTGCTCCACGGCTTGCCGAGCCGAATAGGTGTCATGGCAGACACAAGCCCGAATACCCGGCACTTTGTTCGCAGCAATACACGCACCAACACCACTGCCGCAAATGATAATACCACGATCAACCCGGCCGGAAACCACTTCATTTGCCACCAATTCGGCAAAATCAGGGTAATCATCATCGGGGTCAAAGGAATGCGCTCCCATATCGCTAATATTATACCGATCGACCAGTCTTGAAGCTAACTCGTTTTTAAGGCGATAACCCCCGTGATCGGCCCCAAGAGCAATGCGCAATTTCATAATCCCCTTTTCTCCATATCGATTGAAGCAATTCTGGCACCAGGGCCGGATCGCCCGATTAGCCATCGAACGTAATATCGTGTCATTCGCCATAACCACCGGACATGGAGTAACACATGAAGGATCACCGCTATGGAAAGGCTAAACCCGACCCATTTGTGGACATCCACCCAGGTTGCTCGATCTGCGCGATACCCTCGGGGGAACTCAAACCATAAAAGATAAGCAGAGACTGCAAGTAACACAACCAGAATAACCAAAACAAAAAAGAGTATATAGTTGATATGTGTCGTGAATTTCATTTCCTCTCACTATCTACAAACAAATCCAAAACCATAGGGCATATTCAGGTGATACGATTGTGCGTACGTCCGAAGGAATATGAATGTGGCTCCCGGAAAAACTCGAAAACTCCCTGGGTCCGGTCTCATATACGAAGCCACATCCTCCAAAAGAGATATCATCATCGATCTGCTCTGTCCAGTATGAATCGACCGGATCTGCTTCACCTATACGGTCATACCATGTGAGCTTGAGATCCGACAATTCCGCCTGTTCTCCCAGGCTTAACAGAATATCGAGTGCTGTGATCACACCTGGTTGTAATACATCTCGGCGAACGTCATGAGACGTCACCACGACATCCGTGAATCTGAAATTGGTCTTTGGGCCATCAATCACAACTTCCGGAATGATCACCTGACCATTATTCCCCGTAAGCCTTCTCACCTCATCACCAAATGTGCGACATATTTGCGCTAAACGATCGTCACTCTGGCGGAACAGCCGGATATCCGTATCATCTTTATAGGGATACATATCCATTCGAAACACATTAGTTTCGTACCAGCCATCTGAATACCGAACTTCATACCACCAGTGCGGCTGACCATCAATGGCATCGATAATATGGGTGTCCATCGCACCGTCAAAATGATATTCCAGATCGATATCCCCTTGCTTATCCAACTGGACCAGCACATCAAAAACGGAAAAGTGACCCGGCTGGAAGATGTCGGGACGCAGTGTTTCGACGTCTAGATCATTAAAAGAAAACTTGTCGATACCTTTAATATCGACTGTCCCCATTCCCACTGGTTGGCGCGCTTTGTGGGTTTGTTGTGGAACCCATTCGCCATCACTGGATGGTAATATGTAAGAATCGGGAAGTTGATTATTGCTATCAACTGGTGAAGGCAGAGTATTCGCCCCAGCATCGGAGTCTGAACCATCGCAAGAAATACTGAGAACCACGCTTATGACAATTGTCAGAAACAACAACACTCCGCATTTCATCATTCGTTTCCGATCTATAGCCGCCGTAAATAACGGTGTGCCTGAAGTGCAGCTTTTGCACCCTCGCCGGCAGCTATTACAATTTGCTTTTCCGGGACATTGGTTACATCGCCCGCAGCATAAAGTCCCGGCACACCGGTTTCGCTGGAACAGGTGATCTCTATCTCGCCGATTCTGTTTAGATGAACTAAATCCTTCACTGCGTTAGAATTCGGTAGTAAACCTATCTCGACAAATATGCCAGCCAAAGGTAATTTTTTAGTCTCTTTTGATTTCATGTCCCGGATGGTCAAGCTTTCCACGAAGGTGTCTCCTTCAATTTCCACGACCTCGTGTTCCAGGTACATACTCAGATTGGGAATCGGTGTTATTTTGTCGATGAGCACCTGATCCCCGGTGAGCGGAGTCACCGAGACCAAATCGATATGTTCCGCAATCTTGGCCATATCGTCTACTGCTTCGAGCGCTGAATTACCCCCACCAATTACGGCTACCCTTTTCCCGGTGAACATCGGTCCATCGCAGATGGAACAATAGGTCACCCCGCGCCCTTTGAGTTTCTCTTCGCCTGCAACATTTAATTGTCGCGGCCTCTTTCCCGTAGCTATAATCAAAGCCTTGGACTGATAGGTTGTGCCGTCACCGGTTTCTACTTCAAATCCACCATCAATCTTCCGAACCTGGCTGACTTCCGGCCCGATTTCTGTCTCCAGTGGAAACTTCTCCACCTGTTCCTCGAATTTCTCCATTAGCTCGGAACCTTCGATGAACTGATATCCCATGTAGTTTTCTACCCCCAGGGTCCAGTTCACCTGCCCCCCGGTATCTTTACTTAATAAAAGTGCATTGAGCTGTTTGCGCGCTGCATAAACGGCTGCTGTCATCACCGCCGGTCCACCGC
>JABMQN010000133.1 GCA_013203045.1 Chloroflexota bacterium | reverse complement strand
TGTAAGTCGGAGCCCAATCCATGAATCCGTAACGAATCATGTTCAGTCCGAATAGAGACAAAGCTACGATCCAGATATGCGGGTCTGTTGTTACTGTTTTCATGGTAAACTTAAAGCCCAAATGCTCATCTTTGCGATGTTTGCCAACTTCATCCATAATGCCTTCTGATTCCTCTTCAATAGTCGGCAAGCCCACCTCTTCAGGGGCGTTACGGCCATTGATAAACCATTGGGCCCCCATAATGGCGAAAACAATGGCTGGTATCCAGAAACCCCAGCGCCAACCCAATGCTCCAATGACAAATCCGGCCAAGGCCCATGAGGCTGCGTTCCCAAATTGATAGCAGGACCCAAAAAGGCCTGAGGTTTTTCCTCGGGTTTTTAGTGGGAACCAATTTGCCATGGTCTTGACACTAGGGCTCCAGCCCATTGATTGGAAATATCCATTGAGTCCCCAAACGATCAGCATTAAGGTGACTATTCCCGGCAGAAATGCGAACAAAGCATTCAAACCACTAGAGGCAAGAACGCCAAGTGATATGAGTTTTCGTGCTCCCACTTTATCTCCCAGTTGACCGTTAATGAATTGGCCGATGGCATAGGCAAAAAAAACCGCGGTTAGCACCATTCCCATGGAGGTCTTAGAAATGCCGAATTCTTCCATGATACCAGGTAAGGCAACGGACATATTCACTCGACACAGGTAAAACGAGGCGTAAGTAAGCCATAGTGAAATGAAAACACGCTTGCGCCAGTACTTCAATTGTTGTTCAACGGTCATACTTTTTTCCATTTCGAATCCTTTCCGTTTTATGTTAGATTTACTCCCAGAAATTATTCCTTTTGCCATGCACTTATTTGCTCAGACACTGATGTACTTAACGGTTTTTTCAATTTTGTCTCTCCTTTGTTTTGCTATTAACCGTTTCAGTTATTCTGTTTTTAATTTCGCTTGATGATTGTGAAGGAAAGTATGGTAGAACAATAACTTTACCATTGATGCTCTCCATATATTCTCTTGCCTTTTCAATTTCTTTTTCATCATGACTTGTGCTTTCCATTAAAATATCCGGCCTAATTTTCATTACATTTGGAAGTGGTGAATAAGTCTCTTGCGCAACAGCAACATCAACATATTTTATTGCACCTGCAAGCTCTATTCTTTCCTCGAATGAAACCGTCGGTTTTGTCTTTTTCTCCATGACTGCTTCATCAGTTAGGATTCCAACAATCAACTTCCCATCTTTTCCAGCTATTTCCTTAGCATTTTTCATCATTAACAGATGTCCCCTATGAACAATATCTAAAACATAATATGAATAAACCAGTTTCATTCTTGTCTCCTTTCATTAAAACGATACTTAATATAAAGTCTTATATATGATGATTAGGCTTACACCTGATTTCTTTTGTGAAAGGTTTGCTGGATGGCCTCACTTAGTAAGCGTGTTAGCACTTCCTCTTTGTATGTTATGCTCTTTGTGATTTTTTTAGCCCGTGCTGAGAGGCGCTGATATCCCCAGATACAACGACGTTTGGTCTCCTCCCACCCTTCACGATGAAAGTACAGGGGCATATTGACTTCAAAGAAGGAGATACTATCAGCATCTTTGAGCAGATCAGAACGGGGATCTCCTCCTGCCTCATGAAGTCTTACCAATCGGCAGGCCTCGTCAGTAACAGAATTGTTTAACCCACACTCATCCAGCACTGATCGTAAAATCTTTGCCCCGTTAAGTGCGTGAGCGGCCTTAAATAGGTCATAGTCGTCATAATCCCAACGTCGCACTCTTCCAGCCTCAACTGCCCGGTCGATATCATGGGCAAGGGCCGCAATCTGAAACGCCTGGTCGGCCTTGGGATCAAGCCTTAACAGCCATTCAAGGGTATTTTCGGCATGGTGAGGGTCTTCCGGCACTTTGGACTGTGCGACAATCTCTCTAATTCTTTGTTTTGCGCGTTCTAAGCTATCCATTATTACGGCAGATGATAACGCGGCGAATAGTTTCAATGTTCATTACAACAGCAATCACAATCAGTGTCAAAAAAGCCTGGTTTAATAATGCGCCGAGGAAAATGAGAAAAACACGAAGCTTACGGCCCACTCGGAATCCTTTGGTTTGACTGATACGGTCGCGCATGAGACTGTCGTATTTATCCGCCGTATAGCTCAACACAAAGGAACCGATAATCGCCAGAAATCCGATAAACAGGATCAAGTTATACATTTTGTCTGCATATGCGTGCCATGTGAGTCCGAATAAGAGAAAGGCGTCCGCGTAACGGTCCAGTACGGCATCGAACCAGCCACCGTAATCGCTTCCCTGGAATTTAAGCCGTGCCACTGCACCATCGCAGCAGTCGATGACCATGGCAAACAGTGAAAGAAAACCGCCAAGCAAAAGGGCAGGGTAGCCGCCAAGTGCAAATAGCCCTGCGGCCAGCACGCAACAAAAAAACGAAAAAAAGGATATCTGATTTGGGGTGATTCGGTAATTTACCAGCCTCCGGGAAAGCATTCCTGACAAAGGCCTGAAAAAATATCTAAATAAAAGTCCATCATTGGGTTTTCCCCGTAGATCTGCCATGAGAGCGTTCTCTGCACGCTGAAGGGCTGCGGGATTAGTTACATCAATCCAAAAGTGACCGTTAATGTCTACTGTGTTGGCCTGTCCCCTGGCGGCTAAAAACCGCACTGCTCTGGACATGCTGGCATCGCCGTACTTCTCCACACAATGCTCCAACGTCTCAAAAATAGCGGGGGTACACAAAAAAATACCAGTATCAACGCCGTTGGATTCCTTCAAGCCGTTCCCGATGTCTTTTAACTTTCCGTCTTTGGTCTTTACCCGGGTGATATCCTCAAGGTCGAAGAAGGAATTTTGGGCATTCC
>JABMQN010000132.1 GCA_013203045.1 Chloroflexota bacterium | reverse complement strand
TTTAATCCCTTTGGGTTGAATTCCCCGCCGCTTGCGGCGATAAATACAAGGTTCCGAATTGATACCCCGTCAGCTTGCTGCAGGGTAGTTCATTCCAAATCCGGAACCTTCGATATCTCACTTCCTTCAATTCCCTAGCAACTCCAGCATTTTCGCCGGGTCGGTGGTCGGCAACTGGCAATTATAATTCAGGCATACATACGCCGTAGCCATTCCGTCGATACTCGGTTGGCCCTTGATGAATTCGACAAGTGTATGAATAGACGGAGATTCCTCATTTGTCGGATTGAGAAGAACTACCTTGTTAGGGACGAATTGGGTTCGAAGCGTTTTGAGCATAGTCCGCATATCCTCTGCTTCAGACTGGCCCGCAATGACAACTTCATAAAAAGGACCAAAAGCGAAGTACAGCGCACACATTAGCTGAGTATATGCAACGGGAGCATTTTCCACTTCTTTCGAAAACGCACACCCGATCTGAGCTGCCATTTCTTCCAATGCCACGTTTGCTGTCATTCGACCAAGGCGAAGCAGATTTAACATGGCCACTGAATTCGAGGATGGAACAGCGCCGTCATAGATTTCCTTCTGGCGGACGAACAGGGCCTCGCCGTCGTCCGGTGTAGTGAAGAATCCACCGGTGGATTTGTCCCAGAAGTGATCGATCAGGACTTGGTTCAGATCAAGGGCAGTCTGCAAATATCGAATTTCAAAGGTAGCTTCATAAAGCTCCAGCAGTCCCCAGATCAAAAAGGCATAATCGTCTGCATATGCGAGTATGGCTGCCTCTCCCTCCCGGTATCGATGCAACAATCGACCTTCCGAAGTGCGCAAACTGTTCAAAATGAAATCTACAGATCCCCGTGCTGCCTGCGCATATTTGGGTTCATCGAAAGCCTGCGCCGCTTTTGCTAGCGCTGCAATCATCAAGCCGTTCCAGTCGGTAAGAATCTTGTCATCTTTGTGAGGGTGAATGCGCTTTTCACGATGAGCGAACAGTTTCTGCCTTGCAGTTTTCCATTGCGATTCGCATTCCTCAGATAAAAGTCCTTTCAGATGCAGGATGTTCTCACCCGTCTTTTGTTGAGTGGCTTCTTCCCGGAAATTGCCTTCCCTGCTAACATTGAATGCAGTTATTATTGAATCCGCTTCTTCACCAAGCACTCGACGAATTTCTTCATCCGTCCACACATAGAATTTACCTTCTATCCCCTCGCTGTCAGCATCCTCGGCGGAATAAAAACCGCCTTCAGGCGCGGTCATATCTCTTAAAACATAGGTGAGAATCTCTCGGGCAGTTTCTTCGTATTCCGGTCGACCGGTCGCCTGATATGCCTCGGTATACGCCATCACCAGCATTGCCTGATCATATAGCATCTTCTCGAAGTGCGGCACCAACCATTCCCGATCGGTGGAATAGCGGTGAAAACCAAAGCCAACATGATCGTAGATGCCGCCGCGCTGCATGGACTGCAATGTTTCTTCCACCATTCGCAGCGCTTTTTCATCGCCAGTGCTTTTCCAGTATCGAAGTAAAAACAGCAGGTTATGTGGCGTCGGGAATTTTGGGGTGCTGCCAAAACCGCCATGCTGGCTATCAAATCGGGTGGATAGAGCCTCGTAGGCAGAACTCAACAGATGTACATTCAGTTCTTCTCCGGGTGTGCCAGTCGATAATTGCTGTATGGTGGAAGTGATCTTCTCGGCGGATTCCATAATTTCAGTCTTACGATTAGTCCAAATATCCTTTATTTTAGGGATGAGGTCAATCATACCGATGCGTCCGAACCGGTTTTCTTTTGAGATGTAAGTAGCTGCGAAAAATGGTTTCTTATCCGGGGTCATGATGATGGTTAGCGGCCAGCCCCCTCCGCCGGTCATCATCTGGCAGACGGTCATATAGATGCTGTCAATATCCGGGCGCTCTTCACGATCGACTTTGATCGAAACAAAGGTATCATTCATCAGTTGAGCTACCTGCTCATCTTCGAATGATTCATGTGCCATTACGTGGCACCAGTGACACGTGGAGTATCCGATGGAAAGGAAAACCGGCTTGTCTTCGCCTTTTGCCTTTTCGAAGGCCTCATCTGACCACGGGTGCCATTCTACTGGGTTATCAGCATGCTGCAGTAAATATGGACTCTTCTCAGAAGACAGCCGATTTTGATACTTGATCTCTTTCTGGGTTGCCATCAAATCATCCTTCATAAATCGTCGGTCAGGCTGGCGGATGAAAAACGCGTCCTGCCAGTTCCGTATCCAGATTCATTAACGCCTCTTCGCTCTCACCGGCTGACTGCACCCGGTTCAGAAGGTTGCCGGCAGTTTCCTTCTCCTCCACCTGTTCCTTGACGAACCATTGCAGAAAGGCATAGGTAGAGCTATCGTTTTCATCGCCAGCAAGATCAACAAGCCCGTGGATTAACCCGGTGACAAATTTTTCATGAGCGAGCGTTTTTTCAAACATGGCCAGTGGGGAATCGAAGTCGATTTGCGGCTGATCGATCACCATGAGCTTCACCTGATTGCCCTGGCTGTGAATATAATCATAGAACTTCATAGCGTGGGCCATTTCTTCCTGATACTGGACCATGAACCAGTTGGCGAATCCCTTGAGCCCTAGGGAAGTGCACGAAGCCGACATCGCCATGTAAAGATAAGCCGAATACATTTCCTTGTTTACTTGAATGTTAAGTGCTTGAGCCATTTTTTCACTTAGCATGGATTGCTCTCCTTTCTATCTGCCAGGCTTAAAATGTAATCACCTCATACCCTGCCTCGATATACTTTGACATACTCGGATGCCCCGACATCTCATTGCAGATGGGAAGTTGCTGTTCTTCCGCTTCCTGAAGAACGCCCATCTGATTGGCGCAGGCCTTGCAGACGCAGTCAATCAGTCCCGCCGACTTGACCTTCTCGTACATTTTCGAAAAGGGACTATCGGCCAGCGGCAGTTCTTTTATCTGTTTAGTGGCACTGCCCTCGATTATCAGTTTGACGTCGTATCCGTTCTCTTGCAGGTCCAGGGCATTGAGCAGCGCATGGACAAAGCACATGGTTTCTCCGTTAAAGGCAAAGATGGCTATTTTCCGATTGATTATGGCACCTCTTTACAGCCTGGGATCGATATTCCCTGGCCCCCCGCATTCCGGGGTATAGCAGGTTACGTTAAGAAAATTGCACTTCTGGCTACAACTGGGGCAGGTATTCGGTGGAGCGCCCGCAGTGATGAGATAACCGCAGTTGGAGCACTTCCAGTAGGTTTTTTCGCACTTGGGACAGATATCACCAGTGAACTTGCCTGAAGCGGTGTACCCGCAGTTGGCGCATATCCATTGCTGTTCCTGTGTTTCCATTTTGAGTACCTCCTAATCCGAAATTCACAGGCAACACAGCAGCAGTCCATGTGGCCAGTTGAGCATGAACGCTCACTGATCGCATGATAAGCTGCCTAAACGCCTGTTTTGAATGTCAATCATACTAGACTGACTTGTACATACCTCGCTTGATATCATCCAGGCGAGTCAAGAGATCGTTATGCTTTTGCTCATCGTCCAGCAGGTAGTTGATCAAGTAGTCCTGGATGATCATTCCCTGCTGTCCTTTGGTCCAGTCCAGCGTTTGCCTGGCTAGGTCAATGGTTTGCTGTTCAATTTTGATATGGTTTTCGATCAGATCCCAAATCTGCGCGAGTTCGTCAGGGGTGAGCGATATGGCCTTGAGATCGATGCTGTCTGCAATAAACTGCTGAACCCGATGATGCATCTGCGAGTCGCGCTGTATTATCTCTGCCACCAGCCGAATGATCGGGTTCTGGGTCTTATTCATTATCTGGGCCGTTGACAGAACACCGGCATCTTCGATCTTCTGCCATTGTTTCATGGTGGTGACCACATCTTGCTGAATGTCCTTCGGCGTCATTGTGGGGTATACCTCCTCTTCAAAATTATGTACCTGGGAAATTGTGCACCTAGCTTGCTGCAGCAACCTGCTGATATTAAACCAGCTGTGCCTTGCCCGCAAGGTCTCAATTTAAGGGTCAACACCGCCTTGTCTGATCTTGCCGGGAAACCCTTTTGAGCCTGACATTGACCTTCGCCTTTTCCCCCTGTACCCTCCGATCAGAAGGCGTTCTCCGGCTTCCACTCTTTCCATACTTTGCCGGCTAGCGCTGGTCCTGGTTTTAGAGTGGGTTTGCCTGGTTGCCAGCCGGAGGGAGTCACCTCTCCTGTTGCCTTGACATGCTGGAAAGCTTTCACTTGCCGGATAAGTTCAGCCACATTGCGGCCGACTTCCGGGGTCAAGACCTCCATCGCCCGGATCACGCCGTCGGGATCAATCAGGAATCGCCCACGAATATCAACACCGGCATCCTCATCGTACACTCCGTAGACTGCGCCGATCTTCCCGCCGGCATCGGAGAGCATCGGGAATGGTACCCCTCCATCGATCATTTTGGAGAGTTCCTCTTCCTGCCATATCTTGTGGGTGAACCGGCTATCAGTACTGGCTGACAGCACCTGTACTCCCATCGACTTCAATTCATCGTACTTGGCGGCAACTGCCGTCAATTCGGTCGGTCAGACGAAGGTGAAATCACCGGGATAGAAGCAAAGCACCACCCATTGTCCTGAGTAATCAGAAAGTTTGATATTTTGAAAACCTCCATCGATAAAAGCACTGGCCTCGAAATCGGGAGCTGGTTTGCCGACTCGCGCAATCACTTTCGATACCCCCTTTTGAGTTTGATTTTGCATCGGAGCAGATTCCTCTGCTTCCGGGGGAATGGGCCCTTTGGCAGGTGATACGCACCCGTCTTTCGGTTCTGCCATTATGATTGCCTCCTATACTTCGATGCAGTTCTGCCACACCCCGTGGACATTGCAGTAGGACATGGCGCAGAATGATTTGAACTGGTCCACCGATGGCACATGGAAGGTGACATTCGGATCGGTGAAAGCTGGAGCGAAAGCGGCCCTGCCCAGGTTTACCGCCTGCCCATCCGGCTTGATTCCGTACAACTCAATCCAGGAAATATGATGTTCCGCCGTGTTGGGGTGTGGCGTTTCCTTGCCGACTACCACATGGACTACATTCGCCTGTTCCGGACCGTGCCCCGTTTTCTTTTCCAGAAACGGAACGTGCTTTTCCTTCCCCTCGGATTCCGTGCTTTTCAGGATTTCTGCAAATTGCATTTTGACCCTCCTCCTTTTTTATTTTATTTTCCAAGGACGATCACACTGGAGCGTCCCTACAGTTTCTCGAAAACCTCTTTCCCCGATCCGCATTGCGGGCATACCCAGTCATCGGGCAAATCCTCAAATGGAGTTCGAGGCGGGATGCCGCTTTCGGGATCGCCTGTCTCCGGATCATAAATATACGTGCAGGTTGTGCATTGATATTTATTCATTCGATTTGGCTCCAGCTTTTAGACATCGAAGAATTTCTCCTTCCCCACACCGCAAACCGGACAGAGCCAGTCATCAGGCAGGTCCTCAAACGGCTTTCCGGGCAATATGTTGCCTTTGGGATCTCCTGCCTGAGCTACGTAGACGTAACGGCAAACACCGCACATCCATTCCACGGTTTCATCTACTACAGTCATCGGAATTACCTCATGAGCAGGGCGAACATCACAGTTTGATCCTACACCTTGTTGAACTCATCTTTGCCTGCCCCGCACACCGGGCACTGCCAGTCATCCGGCAACTGATCGAAAGGCGTTCCCGGGGCAATGCCCCCTTCCGAATCACCCTGCTCCGGGTCATAGACGTAACCACACACGCTGCATTCATATTTGTCCATTGCTTCCTCCTTTTGCTTAAATCCAAATCTTCCCGATTGTCCTGAGTTTGTCGAAGGATGATTCGTGGTTTGACAAGCTCACCACGAACGTGAAATTGTGTCATTCTTCAGCAGTCTTGACTTCCTCTGCCCGACAGCGTGGACAGATCCAACCAGCCGGAACTTCTTTCAAAAGCGTTCCCGGTGGTATATGGTTTTCCGGGTCACCTTTGTCCGGATCGTATTTGTAGCTGCATAAAGCATAATCATTCTGACATCTCATAGCCACCATTCCAGCACCTCTGGTATCTATCCCATTTTGCGGAACCTACTCTTTTCCGCTTTACAAACCGGGCATACCCAGTCATCAGGCAAATCCTCAAAGGCAGTTCCCTCAGGAGTATTCGTCCGGGGCTCACCCTTTTCAGGATTGTAGATATACCCACAAATGCATCTGTACTTTTCCATATCAAATCAAAGAGACCTTTTTACGTTGTACATTTTGGCTCGGCATTTCTAAACTGAGTCAGCTTTGCCCCGCAGTTCGGGCATTTCCAGTCCTCCGGCAGATCCTCAAAAGGTGTTTCCGGTTCGATATTATTACCGGGATCCCCTGCTTTTGGATCATACAGGTAGTCACAACCGTTGCATTGATACTTTTGCATTTCTCCTCCTTTTGGGCGACCACTCGGATTTGCCCCTACATTTTCTTGAATGCTGCTTTGGCTGCACCACAAACAGGACAATGCCAGTTATCCGGCAAATCCTCAAATGAGATTCCGGGCTTGATGTTACTTTCCGGATCACCCAGCTCAGGATCGTAAATATAACCACATATACTACATTCGTATTTCGCCATTTCCTTCTCAGGTTTTTTCTCTTGATAAGAAGGAGCTGTTTTTGGCGTAGTTCCTCTTTTTACCTGCTGATAGTAGGCATAAGTCATTGGTTCTTCCGGTCTGAGGAGTTCAGCTGCCACTACCTCTCCAATGAACATGGTATGGGTTTTTCCGGCATCCACTGTTGATGTGACCTTAGCTTCAATAGTGGCAATAGCATTTTCATTTATCACCGGTGCTCCGGTAACATCCAGCCCATAGTCGATATCCTTGAGCTTGTCCACATCTCTCCCAGAACGAAATCCAAGTCCCCCAATGAAGCTCAAAGGCGTATCCTGAGCCAGTATTGAAACGGAAAACGCACCACCTTTTTTGATCATGTCGTGAGTAAGGTTTTCCTTGTTCAAGCACACGGCAATTGTCGGGGGTTGCGAACAAACCTGGATAACCGTATTAGCGATCTGCGCATTGAGCTCTCCACCTTCTTTATCGCCGGCCCCAATTACATATAACCCATAATTGATCTTGTATAATGCTTTGGTATCCATGATAAAGCTCTCCTTTTGATTAAGACTAGTTTAGTCTGGCAACTTACTACTCGTATGTGACTTACCTCTCATCCCTTATATCGATTTTTTGAACTGCTCCTTTGGCGCTCCGCAAACAGGACATTCGTCAGGGGCATATCCGTCTTCGATGTGACCACAGATACTACAGATGTAATACTCCGTTTCCTCTTCCGCCACCATATGATCCATGGCTCCTTTATAAAGTTTGGCATGTTCCTTTTCCACATCGCGGACGAAACCGAAGATTGATGCAGCTGCTTCATTGTTCTCATCGTTTGCATCTTTGATTAATTGCGGATAGCTGTCAGCTGCCAGGTTCTCCCGTTCGAAGGCACTTTGTAGGTTATCTTGTGTATCCGAGATACCGCCCAGAAAACGCAGATGGTTGAAAGCATGAACCGCTTCGGCTTCCGCGATAGCACGGAAGAGAGCCGCCATCTGGGGGAAGTCATCCTGATCCGCTTTCATAGCAAAAGCCTTATTACGAATACTTGCCTGTGATTCTGCAACGAATCCCATCTTGAGATTTTGAAGGGTCTTTTCTCCCTTGATTCCTGCAACTTCGTGTAGCTCCAGCTTTTCAGCATCGGCTCCGCATACCGGGCACTTTCCCGGTTTTTCAGTCGTTAGTTCCAGGTGAGAACAGTTAGTACATTTCCACATAAGAAAAAACCTTTCAAATTAGTAATTCTCGGCAAGCACTTCATAATATGATTGAGGATGATCACACACAGGACAGGTCTCCGGCGCTTCGTTTCCCTCATGAATGTATCCGCAATTTCGGCATTTCCATTTTGTCGTTTCGCTTTTCTTGAAGACCTTACCTTCCTCCACGTTCTTAAGTAATGCCAGGTACCGTTTCTCGTGTTCTGCTTCAACCTCACCCACCTCTTTGAAGAAATCGGCTATCTCGGTAAAACCTTCTTCGCGGGCCACTTTCTCGAATCCGGGATACATCTCGGTCCACTCATAGTTTTCACCGCTAGCGGCTGCTTTCAAGTTCTCAATGGTATTCCCGATCCCGCTCAGGAACTTGAATTCCACTTCAGCATGCTCTTTTTCATTCCCGGCCGTTTCGGTGAATATTGCCGAAATCTGTTCGTATCCTTCCTTCTTTGCCACCGAGGCGAAATAGGTGTACTTGTTGCGCGCCTGCGATTCCCCGGCAAATGCTGCTTGTAGATTCTGTTCCGTTTTGCTTCCTTTGAGTTCCATTCTTCCTCCTTTTATTTCATGAAATATTTAACCAGTCTGTTCATGGCTGTTTCGACCGGGCTGTAATCTTCGATCAACTCAATCCCCGCCTTTTCCAGTTCTTTCACCGCGTGCGGTCCGGCCCGCCGGGTGATGACATATTTGCAATCGGAGATCAAATCGGTAACCTTGGCCAGATCGGGTCTCCCATCCTTGAGTTCCACATCACGAGCCTCCAGAAGCCGGAAGGTATCACCCTTGACTTCATAGATCAGAAAACGGGGAGTGTTACCAAAGTGCAAATCAACCCAGCCGTCTTTGGGGGAACTGGTAACCGCCACCCTGGTTACCGGTACGTCAACCTTGGCCACCTCGATCTTCTTCGGCTCGAACAGTTCCTTGTTGAGGTCCTGCCCCAGCAACCCGACGGCATCAGCACGGCACTGGCGGCAGTGACGCATCTGTTTGATATACTCCGATGAAGCATCCTGCGCCTCCTTGCGCGCTCCGGCGGTCGGTGGCTTCAAATGGGCGAACTTATACTGCGGAATCAGAGGCATAATGTTTTGCATGAAGGCGCCCAATTCGTGAGCCTTTTTGGCGATCTCGGTCAAGTGATGATCGTTGACGGTAGGAATCATGACCGAATTCACCTTCACCAGCATGCCCCTTTCCACCGCCATTTTGATTCCTTCCAGTTGCTTGGAAAGCAGTAGTTCAGCTCCCTGAATATCCCGATAGTATTGGCCATCGTAGTAGATCCAGGAGTATATCTTCTCCCCGATTTTAGGATCGACGGCGCTCAGGGTTACCGTCACCGTATCCACGCCAAGCTCATACAGTAAATCCACTTTATCCGGCAGGAGTAATCCGTTGGAACTGATGCACAAATGAAGATCATCGAAATTATCCCGAACTAGTCGGAAGGTTTCAAATGTTTCCTCATTGTAAAGCGGCTCGCCTGGACCGGCTATGCCGATGGTGCGGATGTTATCGAATTTACCCAATACCTTTTTGACCCGTTCCAGCGCTTCAGCCGGGGTCAGTACCTGGCTGGTCACGCCGGGACGGCTCTCATTGACGCAATCAAACTCTCGCAAACAGAAGTTGCACTGCACATTGCATTCGGGTGCTACTTCAAGGTGTATGCGTCCGAACAGGTGCGAAGCCTCTTTGTTGAAACAGGGGTGTTTGGCTATTTTGCGCGTCGTTTCGGGATCAAGTCCCTCTTCGGTAACATCCACCCCACATCCCCCACCACACCCCGTCATTCCTAATTCTCCAGCCATCCCTCTCCTCTCAATTGCCTCGGATCACGTTTGTCATCATTTGAATTTCGGCTCATTCTGTTTCCGAAGTATGTCAACTACCTGCGGATTTACATTCTTTTCGCCGCCACATTCCGGGGTATAACACGTCACATCCGCAAAGCCACAGTCTTTGTGGCAACTCGGGCACTGTTGAGGCGGAGCCTCAGCATCCAATTGATATCCACATTCCGAACACATCCACTTAGGCATATCTAACCTCCTTAGGTACAGCACCAATATATGTTGTTCTTAGTAGAGCAAACGATATTACGCTACAAACTGCATGCCTGGAAATCCCTCTCATCCAGATGGAATCCAGCAGATTTTAACTGCGTTATTACACCACTGGCATCATCGGTATCAAGATGAATGATGAGATCATGGCTTGCAGATTCCGGCAATCCTATCGTATGCACTGCCTTAATACCCACATTCTGATCTTTAGCTATCTCCATAACCGTGCAGATCTGGTCCGGTGTATCGGCACAGTAGACTATAAGTCGGGCACCACTTTCATTTATACCGAGTAAAGGATTAAGTATTTTGTAAAAGAAGTCATTGGTAGTAAGAATGCCAACGAGTACATCATCTTCCAATATGGGCAAGGCTCCTACCCCGTGTTGCTGCGCAGTGGCAACGGCACATTCCACTGTAACATCCGGCGATACAGTCACCACATCGGTTTTCATTACATCCTTAACTACCATCTTGGCCATTAGGTAGTTAATCTCCCATACACTCAAAGATGTAGCCTCTGATGGGGCTACCCGCCGGGTGATAGCTTTCGTTATCATGCCTACCAGTTTCCCCTTATCGACTACCGGTATGCGTCTGACGTTATGGACCTCCATGATCTTTCGTGCTTCCAGTATCGGTGTCGAACTTGGGATCGTTACCACGTTGGTGTTCATAATATCCTTTACCAGCATTTCTTTACTCCCTTTTTCTTTCGTGACTTGAAAGGCGATTCTGTTATGCCTAACCCGATCGAGCCCTCCTTCGTTACGCTACGGCGGAGACTCCTGGAAACAATCCTTCCGAGTCCGGACGGAAGGATGCCACAGAGACACCGAGGTCATAGTTATATTTCACCCATCCCCACCACCTATAATTCAAATCTCTGTGACTCCGTGGCTTCTTTTTTTGCCAATTCTGCGCAAGACTTTGCTTTTAGGGCCTAAGCTCTTCTTGTCTCAGGATGGGATAGCTTTGTGTCTGGATCAATTGCGGTCCCCTGAGGGGAAAATCGTCTCAACCGCAGTGAATTGGTTACTACGGAAACGGAACTGAGGGCCATCGCTCCGGCAGCGTACATCGGGTCGAGCAGGATTCCCCATGCGGGATAGAGAATGCCAGCGGCAATCGGGATACCAATTGAGTTATAGAAAAAAGCCCAGAAAAGGTTTTGCCTGATGGTGTGCATGGTTCGCTTACTGATCTCGATGGCGGAAACTACTCCCTGAAGGTCGCCCCGGATAAGGGTTATATCGGAGGCCTCCATGGCCACGTCAGTGCCCGTACCAATGGCAATGCCAATATCGGCTTGTGCCAGGGCCGGGGCATCGTTGATGCCATCTCCTACCATAGCCACCGCTTTCCCTTCACCCTGGAGTCGCTTGATTTCGTTAGCCTTATCGGCAGGCAATACCTGGGCCAGCACTCTGCTAATACCTGCTTTGGACGCAATGGCCTCGGTAGTTTGCTGAGTATCACCACTGATCATCACTACCTCAAGTCCCATCTCCCGCAGACTCTTCACCGATTCTACAGAGCCCTCCTTCAGGGTATCAGCCAGTCCCACGATCCCGGCGATCTTCCCATCGATAGCCACTAGCATAGGGGTTTCACCGTGGTTTGATAGGGATTCAAGTTGCTTGTTCAAATTGTGGAGTGCTACTCCCTCGTCCTGCATAAGTTGTGGATTTCCCAGCAGGACTGACTGATTGTCAATGTTGGCTCGGACGCCCTTTCCAGGCAGAGCTTGAAAATCCTGAGTATCCTGCAATTGGAGGCCTCTCGATGTTGCTTCCGTCACTATCGCTTCACCGAGGGGATGCTCAGAACTGCGTTCCACCGAGGCGGCCAGTTGCAGAATCGAATCTTTGCTCATTCCGTTAGCCGGGAAGATATCTGTTACCATCGGCTCTCCGCGAGTGAGAGTACCGGTCTTGTCGAACACAATGGTATCTATTTTGTGAGCAGTCTCCAGGCTCTCTCCGCCTTTGATCAGCACACCGAGTTCAGCGCCTTTGCCGGTTCCCACCATGATGGCCGTTGGTGTAGCCAGTCCCAAAGCACAGGGGCACGCAATGATTAGCACCGCTACAAATGCCAGAAGTGCAAAAATAAAGCTCTCACTGCTGACGAAAAACCAGATCAGGAAGGTAGCCAGAGCTATGCTGACAACCGTGGGTACAAAAAAGCCCGCCACTTTATCGGCCAGTCTTTGGATAGGAGCCTTCGATCCCTGCGCTTCCTGGATTAATCGAACGATTTGAGCTAATGTTGTTTCCTTACCGATCCGGGTAGCCTCGAATTTGAAGCTTCCAGTCTTGTTGATGGTGGCCCCGATCACCTCGTCACCGGCGTTCTTTTCGGCCGGAATACTCTCGCCGCTGATCATTGATTCATCAACAGATGAGTATCCTTCCCTGATGATCCCGTCCACTGGAATCTTCTCCCCCGGACGAACCAGCACCAAGTCGCCTTTCTGTACATCTTCTACCGGAATATCGACCTCATTGCCATCCCGGATTACACGTGCCGTCTTAGCGCGAAGCCCCATTAACTTACGAATAGAATCTGAGGTTTGTCCTTTGGCTCTGGCTTCCAGAAGTTTTCCGAACAAGATCAGGGTGATGATCATGGCGGCAGTGTCGTAATAGACATCCAGCGATTGCCCTGATTCAGCCAGGGAATCTGGGAAGAAGGTGACCGCGAAGCTGTAAAAGAAAGCTGCCGACGTGCCCACCGAGATGAGAGTATTCATATCCGCGGTTTTGTGCCTTAGCGAGGTCAGAAATCCCTTATGGAACTGCAATCCTGCCCAGAAATACACCGGTATAGCCAGCGCGAAGAGAGCGTAGAACATGCTTTGCTCTGAGATATCTTCCAGTAGAGGAATCCTTTGGTGCATACTCCCAACGATGATCACCACTGCCAGAACAGCGCTGACGACGAGCTTTCTTTTCAGTTTGCGGTATTCAGTAGCCCGGGCCTCGGCCTCGATGTCTCTGCCTTCAGCTTCGTCCGGAAGGTCGAGGGGGGTGTACCCGGTATCGGTGATGACCTTTTTTAGATCGGTCAGCCCCACCTGTGTCGACAGGTATTCCACCGTTGCTCTTTCAGTGGCGAAATTGACGTTTGCCGATACCACACCATCAACACCATTCAGGGCCTTTTCGACGTTCTGCACACAGGCGGCACAATACATTCCCTGCACCGGGATATCGACTTTTTCCAGACGTGGCTGGTAGCCCAAATCCTTGATGGCACCAGCCAGCTTCCCAGGGCCGGTTTTATTCGGATCATAACTGATGGTGGCTCTTTCGGTGGCAATGTTGACCGATACCTGCTCCACACCTACATGATTGGATAGCCCCTTTTCTATCGTGGCCACGCAGGCAGCACAATGCATCCCCCCTACAGGGATTTCTACTTTTTTGCCACTTTTCCCCGATTCTAGGGTTCCGTTCGCTTTCATCGTTCGCATCTCAGAGCGGATTGCCAATTGGTGGGCAATCCGCTCCTATTCGTACCAAAACTATCCCTCAATCAAATTCATATTTTTCCCACAGCAGACCAGTGCGCCACCGCCAACCTTGGTTACCACCACCTCGTTCCCGCAGATGTTGCATTTGTATTTCTCGCCTTCACTTTTTACTGCCATTTGTTTCCTCCTTTCTTTTTTTGGAGTGCGACAGTAGAACTGTCGCAAATATAAGCGGGAGTAATACTCCCGCACTCCAAGTTACTCTTGTGCCAGTCTCTTACCTGCCTCAAAAGCATCCTGTAATGCCGTCGGATGCTTTTTTATTGCACCCTTCTCATCAACTTTGGCATAGGTGAGTTCACCGATGAATTTTACATCTATTACTGCCATCCAACTTTTCAAAATGGGCTTGGGAGAATCGAAGTTGTCCTTGAATCCGGTTCCCCCTACTGATAAAAAGAGCCCTTTTCGTTCTCCGCCGGAATTAAGAGCTAGTGGTTGCTTCAACACGTATTTGATCGCCCAGAGAGCCTGACAGCGATCAATCAGCGCTTTTACTTGAGCGGTGAGCCCCATGAAGAACATGGGAGAAGCAAGGATAATACGGTCGGCTTCTCTCAACTTTGGATATACCGACTGCATATCATCTTCAATCACACAACAACCTTCTTTCAGACAGCCATCACAGTGTAGACACGGTGCGATATCAAGCTTACTGATCACGATGGTTTCTGTTTCAGCACCGGCGCTTCTGGCTCCTTTGAGGGCCTCTTCCAATAATATATCGGTGTTTCCTCCATGCCGCGGGCTTCCAGCTATTCCAAGCACTTTCATTTTTCAACCAATCCTTAAATCACTAAATCCCCAGCTTTTCTTTCAATACTACTTCATCAAAGCCAACTACGAAATCGTCATCCAATGTGATTACCGGTACTCCCAACTGGCCTGATATCATACGCATTTCTTCCTGTGCATTCTGATCTTCGAGTACATCAAATTCCTGAAAGGTGATCCCATTCTCAGCCAAGTAACTCTTGACTCTCTTGCAATGCGGTCAAGTTGAGGTTGAGAAGACCATAACGATTAATTCAGTACTCATTCAATTTCCTATTTTACCCCGATTTTATCGGTGCATTCATCTTCAGACTGTGATAAAAATCGCAACAATGTTTTGTATGGTATCATCCATACCGAGATTGCAATGCTTCAATTATTGCCTTGTTGAATTTTGGTATATCGGCAGGTTTACGCGATGTAATAATATTGCCGTCCTGAACCAGAGGTTCATCAACCCATTCTGCTCCGGCATTGCGTAAATCAACCGCGACTGATGCCCATGACGTAACTTTTTTCCCTTTAACGATATCAGCTGCAATCAGCAATTGAGGGCCATGACATATAGCCGCAATCACCTTCCCTGATTCATAAGCCTTTTTAACCAGGTCAATCATCGATTGATGCAGGCGCATTTTTTCGGGAGCGAGTCCACCGGGAACAACAATCGCATCAAAATCATCGGAACTTACGTCATCGGCGGCAAGGTCGGATTTAATTTTTGCTTTGTGTCTTTTTCCGTGGTAAGTAATCTGTGCGCCAGATCCCACGACCAATACTTTAACTCCGGCATTCTTCAGCGCCCTCATTGGTTCGATCAGTTCAGAATCCTCAAACCCCTCTTCCACAAGAATTGCGGCTCGGTTTCCTGCAAGCATATTCATGAAATGACTCCCAGACAGGTTTACATGGTTTATGATACGAAACACAATATTGAGCAGTCATAAAACTAAAAGAGAAAAAGTAACAAACCTATAACATATTTGAGTATATCGCTACCTTTTCAATATATGCGTGACCAAAGTCGCATACAATCCTCTTGAGACTCAGGATAATAGTTTTAAAGGAAGAGGAGGGTTGATACAAAAGAATATGTTTGGACCCGAAAGAGAGTAAGATAATGGAAGAGAATGCAGCTGAAAAAACAAGATATATGAAGTATGTCCCGTGTCCTGGTTGCGGGCAACCAATGACTTTGGATTTGCAACTGTGCCATATGGAAGATGATCTGTATGTATGGTTTGAAGGGTTGTGTACTGATTGCCGTCACAAAGTCGTTGATCCAATGCCGCTATTAAGGGCTGAGCTTAACGATATTTCCAGAATAATCATGGCTAATTAAATTGGAACCAGATTAAAAATTAGAAGGACGGTGCGGAAATGAAACGCAAATTAATTCAAATGATCAAAACGACTATTCGTACACCTTATATGCTAGTTCTTTCATTCATGGTGATATGAGATATATCTAACGAAGTGGTGTTGGGGGGACTGAGTCGCTGATGTTTTTAAAAGTATCAGCGACTCTTTTATAGCCTTTCAATAAAAATGTGGCAATAAGGCAAGCTGCCTTTCTGCTCATAGTAATCTTGATGGTACTCTTCAGCTTCCCAGAATTCGGATGCCGGAATTACTTCGGTTGCAACGTTATATCCCTTCTCTTCCAGAATCTTTATGAGCCTTTCTGAGATCTGCTTTTGCTCCTTATCCAGATAGAAGATAGCCGACTTGTATTGCTCTCCGATATCCGGGCCCTGACGATCGACCTGCGTGGGGTCGTGGATATTGAAGAAAAGTCGAGCCAACTCCTCAAAAGAGGTTTTGGTTGAATCGAAAGTAACTTCGATGGCTTCGATGTGACTGGTGGTATGGCTACATACTTCTTCATAAGTTGGATTCTCGGTATGTCCACCGGTATATCCTACTCGAGTTGAGAGTACTCCCTCGGCGTTATCGAAGTGATACTCCATTCCCCAGAAACATCCCCCGGCGAAGATGGCTTTCTGCGGTGTTTCAGCTTCTGGCAGGAAACAGAGGGAGACGGAATTGACACAGTTCCTGGTATCTTTGTCGGTAAAACCTTCTCCTTGAAATACATGGCCCAGGTGGGCTCCGCACTCAGCACAAACGATCTCCGTCCGCATACCATCGGTATCCGGCAACTGTTTCACTGCGCCGGGGATAGCTTCATCGAAGCTGGGCCAGCCAGTGTCGGAATCGAATTTGGAATCAGAGGAGAAAAGCGGAGCGCCGCATTGCCTGCAAGTGTAGGTACCGTCTTCGTGATGATCCCAGTATTCGCCTGAAAATGGCCTTTCAGTGCCTTTATGGAGGATCACGCTTTTCTCTTCATCAGTGAGTTCGTTGTATTCCATTTCACCCTCCGCTTGTCCTAGGCCGTAGCTTTCCTCAACCTGATCCGGTGTGTCTCTTTCCATGTATGCCCATGTGATTGCCACAACCAATATTGCAGCCAGAAACAGAGGAATCCATTTCATGGGGCTCCTCCTCTCCCTTTATTTACGAGAAGAGCTTACACCCGATTGCTTTGGTTTACAGTGATTTGGGTCACATTTGAGGGATCAGTTTGGTAAGCGGAATGGGGGAAGGCAGATCTTAAACCTGAGGAATGTCCATCATGTAGCCCACTTTCGGGATGGTGGAAATAATTCTTGGGGTATCCGAATCCTTTTCGATTTTCTTTCTTAATCGGCTGATCCATGTTCTTAGTATCTGAACATCATTAAGGTATTCAGGTCCCCAGATGGTGGTAAGCAGTTCCTCGTAAGTCATCAAGCGTCCGGCATTCTGGGCAAGCTTGCTGAGCAAGAGCCATTCGATCCGAGTCAGGCTGGTTTCCTTATTATCGACAGAGACTTTGCATTTATCTAGATAGATGGTGACATTGCCTACTACAATGTGTTCTGGAGTAGTAATCTTTTTCTTTCCGCCGGAGCGTCTACGGATTGCCTCAATGCGGGCTACAAGTTCATCGGGATTGAATGGTTTAGCCAGATAATCATCGGCTCCCAGACTGAGACCTTTGATCTTGTCCGTATCAGATCCTTTGGCACTCAGCATGATAACCGGAACTGAGGAAAAACTTCGCAGTTCTTTCAATGTCTCGATACCGTCCATTTTGGGCATGACAATATCAAGAGCTATCAGATCAGGTTCCTGAGTGTGAGCCAGTTCCAGCGCTTCTTTTCCGTTACTAGCGGTAAGGACATCATATCCTGAAGCTTTCAATTTTGATTTGAGGAATGTAAGTATGCGTTTCTCATCATCTACTGCAAGTATGCGAAACTGCCTTATCACTGTGTTCCTCCAATTACTACTTCAAGTTTTAATCATAATCTTCATTGAAATGGATGTCAAAACCACAACATAGCTCAAAACACTTGACCTGGTCATTCAAGCAAAATATAATCGACAGCAGTTTCATTTATGTTCACTTCCGAAACTGGTTGAACAACTATGGTATTGCAAGACGAGAACGATTCTGATCTACTGGCGATCTTCGAAAATGCACCAATCATAATGCTACTCGTTGATGAGGAGCGACGTGTGCGAAGGTCCAATAAAATGGCGCAAGAAAGAACCAGCCGTGAAAATGAACAAATGGTGGGTTTGCGTGCCGGTGAAGCTTTAAAGTGTATCCACTCAACAGATCACGTGGCTGGATGCGGTTTTGGTGACTATTGCCACGATTGTACCATCCGGAAAACAATAGTTGATACTTTCAGCACTGGCAAGTCCTATCGACATATAACGGCACCTGTACATCTTAACGGAGACGATGGCAGCACGGAGTTGTACGTACTCCTCTCGACAACGTTATTGAATATGTCCGGAAACAAGATGGTGCTTACATGTCTGGAAGACATTACAGACCTGAAACATGCTGAGGAGGCTGTGCGTAAGTCGGAAGAGAAATGGGCTTCACTGGTTGATAATGCTCCCGATTTCATTTCAACCGTCGACCGAAATCACATGATTGAATTCATTAACCATCCTGTGCCGGGCCTGGAGCGGAGTGATGTGACAGGCAAATCTGTATACGATTTTATCCTGCCAGAGTATCATGAGATCGCACGAAAATGCATCGATCATGTATTTAAAACTTCTGACTGCTGCTCTTACGTTGCAACCGCTACTGGCCCTGATGGCAGCGTCGCCTGGTACCAGAATCAACTGGGGCCAATTGTGATCGATGGCGAAGTTACCGGTGTTTCCATATTTGGGACCGACGTCACTGAACGAAAACAGTCGGAAGAAGCAACTCTCCAGAGCGAGGAACGTTATGCCCTGGCTCAGCGTGCAGCCAATATTGGTAGCTGGGATTGGAGTATATTATCGGGTGATCTCAAATGGTCAGACACAATTGAGCCAATGTTTGGTTTTAACCGAGGGGAATTCGGGGCTACTTATGAAGCATTTCTCGATTGCGTTCATCCCGATGATCGCTGGCACGTAGAGAATTCCATTAATGTCGCATTGGAAGAAGATGTTGATTATGATATTGAGCATCGAATTACCTGGCCGGATGGAACAGTGCGCTGGCTATCTGAAACTGGGGATGTTATTAGAGACGAAACCGGTAAAGCAGTCCGAATGATCGGAATAGTGCAAGATATCACCGAAAGGAAAAAAGTCGATCAGTTGAAAGACGAGTTCATTGGACTAGTTTCCCATGAATTGCGCAGTCCGTTAACTGTTATAATTGGCGCCATCAATACGGCTTTGAGTGAAAGTGAGTATCTTTCACCGGAGGAAACAAACGGGCTTCTACAAGATGCTTCATTGGAAGCAGAAACATTGTCTCATCTCATTGGTAACCTCCTCGAGCTTTCCCGATCACAGGCCAGCCGACTCTTACTTTATCCTGAGCCGATAAATATTCAGGATGTAGCTGAACTAGTGGTTGAGTCGATTCGAAGGCAGTCCCCATCGCATCGGTTCACGGTAGATTTCGCACCTGAAATACCTCCTGTACGTGCTGATCAGTTAAGAATAGAGAGAGTCTTCTACAATCTCCTGGAGAACGCAACGAAATACTCTCCCGAGAACAGTGAAACGAGAATTTTAGCAAGTTTAGAAGATGACTACATTGTTATTGGTGTAACAGATCAGGGTGAGGGGATATCTTTGGAGGATCAGGAAAACCTCTTCGACTCATTCCACAGGCTTCAACGGCATGAATTGGCTGGTATCACAGGAACGGGATTAGGACTTTCCGTATGCAGAATATTGGTAGAGGCACATGGAGGAAATATTTGGGTAACGTCTGAACTTGGCGCTAGCTCTACCTTCTTTTTCTCTTTGCCCTGGCGATAAGACAAGAACTGGTCATTCTTCGGGTTTTTCAGCCTTATGTGCATCCCCTACCCGAATGAGTGCCAGCCGTGTAACAATCGGCCCCAGTACTTCGAACAATACTGTCGATGCGATTATGACCGGGAGAATCGTATCACCAAAATCAGGTAGGCGTTGCGTTGCCACAAGCGCCATACCCAGAGCTACACCCGCTTGTGGCATCATAGCTATTCCCATCCATCGACGCATCGGAGGTTCAGAGCCACTTAGCCAACCACCTGCCCAACCCCCGAGGATTCGCCCAACAATCCGAAAAATAACATAACCCGCACCCACTATTCCAATTTTGGATAGCGAGTTCAACTCCAGTGAGGCTCCGGCCAAAATGAAAAAGAGGATCATAAAGGGCCATTCGATACCTTCAATAGCATGAAATGGCCGGTGATGACGACTAAGATTCGCGACCACTGTCCCCATAACCATGGCAGCAAGCAGGAAGGAAACCTCCAGCCAGATAGCTATCCCACCACACAAAAAAACCGCTCCCAAAGCCTCGGCGAGAGTGCGTTCCCCGGGTTTAATTCGTCCACTCAAAAAGGCTAGCGGGACACCCAGGGCAACACCGATCAGTACTGCCCCCCCTATTTCCCAGAATCCGGTAAGCAAAGAATCCACTCCACTTCCTTCCCCGGCGATCAATTGAGCAATGGTGAGCATCAGGCTGAAAGCAAGGAGACCCCAGGCATCATCAACGGCAACAATTGACACCAGTACTTTTGAAAACCGGCCTTTTGCTCTCACTTCGCGTATCACATCAGTAGTTGCGGCAGGATCGGTGGCAGGTGCAATTCCAGCTAGAACTAATGCAATGACGATCGGTTCACCGATGAGGGCCAAGCCGCCGAGTGTTACCAATGCAGTAGTAATCACAACCGAGGCAGATATCCACAGCACTATACGGCCATTTTCGCGGAGTGATGTGATAGTCAGTTTTTCTCCAAGCAGGAAACCAACCATTACCAGTGCCATATTGGCTATCGCCTCAAACCAGTCGTCACTGATATCAGGCAAAATATCGAGTAAATCCGGGCCGATGAGGACACCCAGGAGAATCAGGAAAGTCACTCTGGGCAATGGCGTATATCTGCCGAGAACATCCGTAACCAGCCCCAGCAATAGAAGTCCTCCAAGAGTGATAAGGATAATGCCGATATCTTCCATGTGACAAATATCATCGCACAAATGGAGGGGAGAGGGAAGAGGGGATTTTTTACATTATACCCGACGTGGAGGGGCAATCAGCCCATCCACGTCGAGACTAAATTCACATATGGTTTTACTGTCAAACACTAGTTCAAGCTACTGCGAAGTTCTCGGAATAGCTTATGCTCGCTGGAGGCATGCTCTTCAATCAGTTTGCGGGTTTTGTTCATATATGTAAGCAAGTCGTTAGCAGCAGAATTCCATTGACCTCCGGGAATATCGCCGCTGACTAGCTTGCCCACCCGTGATTTTGCCTCTTCAAATCGGTCCTTGAGTTCCTTATGCTGCTTCAGCAGGGCATGGAAATCGGACATGAGCTTATCATCGCCGTGACTTTTAAAGATTTCTAGCAGAGATGTCTCTTCTTTAGCAAAGTGCTCTGCCACTCCCGCGTCACACTTGGTGATAGTTACTTGTAGTTTCTTAATGCCCTCGGCCCGGTCCAGTCTGCCGGGTGAGAAATCCTTATCTGCCTGAGACAGGTTGGTTAACGCTGTGGCATCGCTGCATGCCCCTTCAGCATCCTTAACTATGGTGGCATGATCTTCAAGCATTTCGTCAATAAGGGCAACTGGATTATCCATAGTAAACCTCCTTCATCATTTAGATCTACATCAATTCCATTTGAATACGATGAAGATCATTGTTTTTCACGGCCAGCTCAAATTGAATTCATCAATAGATGAATCGTTACAATTCTATAACATTCAAATCTACGTTACAAGATAGGATAGAAGTTTCTATTAACCCCTGATTATTGGCTTCGAAACATTCTTTTAAGTCCATTGATATAACGTATTTATTCGGACTCATCGCGAAACTTCTCGCCATCTGCCCCACACTGTGGGCATTTGACCGGAGGGTCCTGTCCACCGTGAACATACGTTGCTAATCTGTGACTGGAGTCACACGTTTCTCAATATGAAAATGAGGTATACGTGAAAAGAAGTATCACCGGGGTTTTCTTGCGACAATAAAGGCGGATTCTGATGTAAGTACGGGCTGCCCGTTTTGATTGGCCATTTCAACGATGGCACGAATTATCCCGTTATTGGAATTGCTCTTCGACTCACGTTTCTCGATACACCTAGAGGTCATTGTGAGGAGATCACCAGGCCTTACCGGGTTTGGGAATCTTAATTCGTCATACCCCAAAAGCCCAATGGTCGCCATCCTCAAATCACTTTGTGCCGCTAACAATGTGATAATCGACATGGTGTAGCCGTTAGGAGCAATGATGCCCCCATATGGAAAAGCTTTGGCAGCTTCTTTATCGATATGGAATGGTTGGGGATCCCACTTCTTGCCAAACTCGATCACTTCCTCCTCACTGACCCGGTATTCTCCCATTTTCTCTTTCTTGTTGAGTTCAATTTCTTCGAAGAAGCGTAACTTTTCTTGCCGAGAATGTTTTTCTAATGTCTTTTGTTTTGACCGTTTTTTCACTATGGTCAGTGTCTCGAATGTACAGACAGGCAATTTATCTTGATTTGTAATGACGACTGCATGACGCAGGATACCACGGTCTAGCTTGCTTTTCGATTCGCGTTTCTCAATACACTCCATAGCGAGAGAAAGCCTATCATAAGGTCGGACGGGATTCGGTAGCTGCATCTTATCCCATCCGGCACCGCTACTGGCTGCCAGACCTTTCCCAGCACGATTGAGCAGCCAGAAACTCATGGCCATAGTGTGAGATGCAGACGCTATAAGCCCACCAAATTGTGTGGATTTAGCCTTTTCCTCGTCAATATGAAACGGCTGGGGATCCCATTTTCGGGCGAATTCTATGACCTCTTCTTTGGTAACCCGGTATTCTCCTGCCGTGTTCTTTTGGCCAACCTCAATATCTTCGAAATAGCTCCGTTTCATGTTGTTAGCTTTCGATACTGTGTTCCGTACTTGGTCCTTTTTTATCACAGGTTTTCTGATTTAGACACATAGAGCATTTATCATCATTGCATACCATGCATGATGTACAGTCTTTACAGTTATGCTTTCTTTGGCTTCCCGGGGTTTCTTCAGGGACATAAAGTTGTCCCTCGATTCCCGGGGCACTGATGAAAGGCATATTCCAATCCTCACATAGCGCTTCAGCGGATTTTCGAAAACTCTGCCGTGGCTAAATTCATCTTTGTAACTGGTTGATTTTCTCTTTATTCTATGAATTAATCTTATTGGAAGTTATGGCAGTTATTCTGTGATTTAGGTCGCATCGTAGCATAATTCGTGTGTCTATAATGAAGAATACTATGGACAGGGCCGTGAAGCAACAAATTCGAACTCTTCTGATGCAGAGAAATTATGATCGTTTGATTGATCTCTGTCAAACAGATAAAAATGCCTGGAAAGCGTTGCGTATCAATCTTTATACCAGCGACGAAAACCTAAGCTGGCCAACGATTGAAGCGATAGCCCGTATAATGCGAATATGGTGGCAGGCGGGTGAAGAAGAAAAGGTCAGAGAATATATCAGGGGACTGTTCTGGTCGCTGAATGATGAATCGGGAGGGATTGGGTGGAATTCACCTCAAACAATCGCTGAGATCATTGTCTTGATTCCGGAATTGATTGACCCTTATGGAAGTATGATGATTGATCGAACTATGGAAGAATCCCTACTGGTTCAGAATGGACTGTGGGCTATCGGTCGATTGGGCAAACCGATTGAATCGGCAGTGGTATTCTTTCAGGGTATAATTATGAGGTCGTTTAGTAGCGACGATCCGCAAACCATGGGGCTGGCTGCCTGGGCTATGGGTGAAGTTGGATTCAAACTGGCTCTGTCATCTTTAGAAAAGCTAGTTGACCGTCCAGAACTGGTTAGAATCTACATCCAAGGGGATTTCCACGAAAAAACCGTGGGCGAATGGGCACGCGAAGCAATTGATAAAATTGCCTGATACCCAGATTGCACTTGAAGATTATTCAGGTGGACTCTGTGGTTCCTTCTTATTTCCTGAGAAAAACAGAAGTACAGCTATCAATCCGATCAAGATTCCAACGATCGCCCCTGACCAGGGGCTTCCGGTAATACCTCAACCACCATGCGTGCTGCCATAATACCCAATCGCTCCCCCAACAACCCCTCCCAGGACAGCTCCGCCCAGTAACTTCACAAACACTCTATTTCTCATTGCTTTAATATAATTGTTGAATAACACAACATTAGGAAAGTAATAAATTTAAATCTCAACCAAAATTTTCAACTTTAAGTTAGACCGGCTCCCAAAAGCAGTTCTTGGGTGAATGAACCTTGCCCTCTTTCTTTAACTCTTTGATCAACTTTGAAACCTCTTTACTATCAATACCAGTTGTTTTGGCAACTTCGCCTGGTCTCACTGGGTTGCCAGTTTTCTTCATTGCATCAAGAACTTTTGTTTTATCGTCAGCCATTTCCATCTCCTTTTGAATTTTCATAAATTGTATCTTGCTGGAACAGCATTATATGTGATTTATGTCACAGATACAAGTTTGCGCATAGGTTAATCAGTCACTAGCCTTGACTTCATATCCTACGCAAGTATATTCTAGTGGGCAGGTTGTATATGAAGGAGATAGTCATGAATAAAGATGAAGTATTTGGTTTTATAAAAAATCACCCAATATTTCAACTGGGGACAATCGATGGAAATAAGCCTCGTGTCCGCACCATATCGCTATTTCGTGCTGATGAAAACGGAGTAATGTTCTATACGCATACTGCGAAGGATCTGCATAAACAGCTGATGGTAAATCTGCAGGTTGAACTGTGTTTTGCCAGTATTCAACCCGCTGCTGAAATACGGATAAGTGGCTCAGTTGAACTCGTGAAAGATGAAGCCCTGCAAAAGCAGATTGACCCGGCTAGTCCAGACACTGTTGTAATATATAATCTTAAAAACGGCAAAGCTACCATGTGGACAAAAGATGCCGCTCTCGAACAGAAAACATATGTAGATTTGTAGGTTCTTCAAATATCATATCGGTTTTGAATAAAAACTCAAACTGCAATTTTCGTCTTAAGTGACTCCTGCCCGCGAAGATATCCTATGTTTAATTGAGTTCCGACATTCAGATTGGCTAGAGCTTTTTCTAGATCAGTTGAGTTATTAATAATTTTCAAGTTAGCCTCAGTTATAATGTCGCCTTGCATCAATCCGGCTTTATCCCCTAAAGAAGCCGGGGCAACACTTATCACAAAAGCTCCCGACACATGAACTGCATCGGATTTTTGGGCCTGCTTATTTGCATCAGTCACTTTCAGCCCAAGTCGCGGACGGCTTCCGGGCCTGCTTTTCGAAAGTAGAACGTCAATTCTGAAACGGTCAAAACCGATGATTATCTGCCCGTCTATCACAATGACGGGAACTCCCGCCTGCCCAGTCAAGTTCATCATTTCTTGAGCTGCTCTCTGATCACAGGAAACATCATACTCGGTGTATTCTACTCCCCGACTGCTGAGGTATTTCTTAGCCTGACGGCAGTAACCGCATGTCGGTGTCGAATAAATTTTCACATTCATAATAGCCTCCGCTAATGGTGACCAGATCTATTTGTTATCATATTTCCCAAGAGTAAGACTGAACTATTCGTGCTGAGTATATCGAAGCACGCACGGGCAGCAGATTTAGTTCTTACGTAACTCAGCCAGTTCCTCAAAAACTTTCCTTTCCTTATCTGAAAGCTTCTGCGGCAGAACCACTTTCACTTCAGCGTAAAGATCACCGTTTTCCTCTCTTTTCTTCAGTTTGGGCAATCCTTTACCCTTGAGCTTGATTTTCTTCCCATTCTGAGTCTCCGATGGAATTTTAAGTTTCAATTTCTTACCATTTAGAGTAGGCACATCAACTTCTCCACCCAAAACCGCTGTTGTGAGTGGCACTGATATTTTGGCAAACAAGTCATCCCCATTACGTTCAAACTGGCTGTGAGGCTTGATTTGCGTAATCAAGTAGAGATTGCCCACTGGTCCCCCAGCAATGCCCTGTCCTCCCTGTCCTGCCAGCTTTATCCGGGAACCATCCTTAACACCCGGTGGTATTTTCGCCTCAATGGTTCTGGAGGTCCCATTATTTCCCATTTGCATCAACCGAGTAGCTCCGCTGTAGGCTTCCTCCATTGTGATATCGATTGTGTGCTCCAGATCCTGCCCTTTTTGGGGTCTCGATTGATACTGTCGACGCGATCTACCTCCGCCCCCACCAAAAAACTGGGAGAAGAAATCAGAGTAGCCGCCGTTTCCTCCAAAGAGGTCCTCCATTTCCTCGGCGGAAGCTGTCCGATATTGATATCCTGGCTGACCTGTACCTCTAGCCCCGAAACCGGACTGGCCCCACCCAAATGGCTGTCCCTGCGCTTCTCCGCCTGCCCGTTGCCACTGTTCATATTGTTTCCAATTGGCTCCAAGCTGATCATATTTCTGGCGTTTTTCTTTGTCTTTCAATACCTCATAGGCCTCGTTGATCTCTTTAAATTTGGCCTCAGCATTGGGATCATCGGGGTTGACATCAGGATGGTACTGGCGTGCCAGTTTACGAAATGCCTTTTTGACATCCTTTTCCGATGCTTTTTTATCAATGCCCAGTATTTTGTAATAATCTTTGTAATCCATCCTTGAATCACCCCCTTTCTACATGGAGTGCGGAACTCTTAAGTTCCGCCTTTTCCCGGTAGGGGCGACTCGGCGAGTCGCCCCTACACAAAATTAAACCTCCCTGAATTCACCTTCTACCGTGCTATCATCGTGTTGGGGCTGGCTGTCGCATGTGCCTCCCTCGCATCCCGAAGCGCCGACTCCGGCTCCGGCATATACCTCCTGTCCGATCTGCTGCATGGTAGCTTCCAGTTCTTCAACGGCCGACTTGATTTGGTCAGTGCTGCCACTTTGGAGTGCCGATCGAATCGCAGCTACTCTACCTTCAGCTTCCGATTTAAGCTTAGCAGGGACCCTGTCGCCCATCTCGTTCAATGTTTTTTCGGTCTGATAAGCAACGTTGTCAGCATGGTTTTTGGTATCGATTTCATCACGTTTGCGTTTGTCATCCTCGGCGTTCATTTCGGCGTCTTTGACCATTCGATCCACGTCATCCTTTGATAGACCTGAACTTGCAGTAATCGTAATCTTCTGCTCCTTGCCTGTGCCTTTGTCCTTAGCGCTTACGTTCAATATACCGTTAGCATCCAGATCGAAAGTGACCTCAATCTGAGGTATCCCTCGTGGCGCAGGTAGAATACCGTCGAGCATGAATCGACCGATCGTCTTGTTCTCACCGGCCATTGGCCTTTCGCCTTGCAGCACGTGGACCTCCACGCCATTCTGGTTGTCAGCCGCGGTACTGAATATCTCGCCTTTGGATGTCGGGATAGTTGTATTCCGTTCAATGAGTGGTGTCATTACTCCACCCAGGGTTTCTATGCCCAGCGTAAGCGGGGTCACATCCAGGAGTAGTACATCTTTGACATCGCCTTTAAGCACACCTCCCTGAATTGCCGCACCGATGGCGACCACCTCATCCGGATTTACACCTTTGTGAGGCTCCTTGCCAAACTGCGCTTTGACCTTCTCGATTACGGCCGGCATCCTGGTTTGGCCACCGACAAGTATCACTTCATCAATCTCACCGGTTTTAAGCCCGGCATCTTCCAGCGCTTTATTGACCGGTCCGACTGTCCTGTCGATCAAGTATTCGACAAGCTGTTCCAGCTTGGTTCTGGTCAATGTTATGACCATGTGCTTCGGGCCATTAGCATCAGCCGTTACGAAGGGCAGATTGATCTCAGTTTGAGCCGTGTTTGAAAGCTCGCACTTAGCCTTTTCCGCCGACTCTTTGAGCCGCTGTAAAGCCATCCGATCCTGCCTCAAGTTGATTCCCTGATCCTTTTTGAATTCCTCAACCAACCAATCAATTATTTTCTGGTCAAAGTCATCACCGCCAAGATGGGTATCCCCATTGGTGGACTTGACCTCGAACACTCCCTCACCCAATTGCAGGATAGAGATATCAAAGGTCCCACCACCCAGGTCGTATACGGCGATGGTCTCATCGCCTTTCTTATCGAGGCCATATGAGAGAGCTGCTGCCGTGGGTTCGTTGATAATGCGCAGCACTTCCAGGCCGGCAATCTTGCCTGCATCCTTGGTCGCCTGCCGTTGACTGTCGTTGAAGTAAGCCGGAACAGTGATGACTGCCTGGGTGATCTTTTCTCCCAGTTTGGCCTCAGCATCCTGCTTCATTTTCTGCAGTACCATTGCCGAAATTTCAGCAGGCAAATAGCTTTTTTCTCCCATTTTCACTTGGGCATCGCCGTTCTTTGCCTCCGTTATTCTGAATGGCAGGATTTTTTTATCACGCTCCACATAATCATCTTTTGCTTTGCGGCCGATAAGACGCTTTACTGAAAAGATGGTATTGTCAGGATTGGTTACCGCTTGTCTTTTTGCGGCCTGTCCAACATATCGCTCCCCATTCTTATTTACTGCTACTATGGAAGGTGTCACCCGGACGCCTTCTGCATTTTCCAGTAATATCGCATCGCCTGCTTCCATCACAGCCATGCAAGAATTTGTGGTTCCCAAATCAATTCCCAATATTTTTGCCATTCTTATCC
>JABMQN010000131.1 GCA_013203045.1 Chloroflexota bacterium | reverse complement strand
GGGGGGAACCGGGGGCGCAGCCCCCGAAAATCCTTTGGGTGGCCGAGGGTGGGAGCAGTAACCCTGGATTATAACGGGGGAGGGATATATAGTGTCCTTGTTTAATTGCCGGTTTAATAATATTAACGAGGTTTTTCAGAAAATCTTACACCTTAAAACGACCACGGAGCAATCCTCTCGTAGTGCTACCCAAAACGAGGCGCCCATATCAGAAATAATTGCAGTCAAAGCCTTTGATATTCATTGGAGACTATTTCGAAGGCGGTTTGATAGAAATTGAGAATGCTTTTCTATAGACAAAAACACCTAGCAAGACTGTTGAAAAATCGTAAATATCGATTTCCGAGGTTGATTTTGGAACGTGGGGATGAGGGGTGCATGTCGGAAACCATGGTTTTTCGACGGTTTCAACAATGACAGAACTGAGCCCAAAAAGGACGACTCTTTTTTAGGTTTGGTTACGCAGGACAATACCAGGAAGGATTGGATGGGCACAAAGCAGTTACCTTATAGCGTAGAGCGTTTTATCACTGAACATGACCTCGCTGAGAAATCAGGTCCTCTTCTAGTTGGGGTTTCTGGTGGTGTAGACTCTGTTTGCCTGTTGCATGTTCTTGTCACGCTGAGAGACAAGCTTAAACTCGATCTGCACGTAGTGCATCTGAACCATCAATTACGCGGCGACGAATCAGATGCAGATGCGGAGTATGTTAGACGCCTGGCCCGTGATCTGAACGTTGCATCGACCATAGATAAACGCGATGTTCAAGAGTACCAGGCAATCCATCAATGTTCACTTGAAGAAGCTGCCCGTGAAGTACGTTACGCTTTCTTTTCAGAAGTAGCGGAGTCGTTGGGTGGAAGTACTGTGGCAGTTGCTCATACCGCTAACGATCAAGCCGAGACCATTCTGATGCATCTCATTCGCGGAACTGGGCTCTCCGGATTACGAGGAATGAGACCACTCTCGCGATGGAACCTTCCCGATGGCAAACTCCTTACTGTTGTACGGCCACTTCTTGATGCAAGTCGTGAAGAGACCGAAACCTATTGTGCCATTCACGAACTCAACCCTCGCTATGATTCCTCAAATCGATCCTTGGAGTACTTGCGCAATCGTATTCGCGCCGAAATCATGCCGAAGTTGTTAGACTACAATCCAAACATCGTCGATACCCTCTCACGTATGGCCCATATTGTTGCAGATGATATTGCATTCTTGGATGCAGCGGTAGCCCAGGCTTCTACCGCCATCGAAGAGTTCCCTCAAGGCATTCTTCTGGACAATAAAGAATTTTCCGCACTTCCACTAGCGGTCGGGCGTCATTTACTTCGAGCATCTTTAAAGAGACTCCTGGGAAGCTTGCGTGATATCGAATTGGTCCACATTGAGAGCATCTTGAGTGTTTTAGCTCAGCCGGCAGGAAAGCAGCTTTCGTTACCTTACGGACTGACTTTCTATGGCGACTACAAAAAAAGCATCATCACGCACGGTGAGAATCCTCTTGCTTACCTGCCACCGCTCGACATTGAGAGCCTACTCAATATTCCTGGGGAAACAGCAGTTTCTGGTTGGCGAATTACAGCCGAGGTTATCGAGGGGAAATGCGAAGTGCAAGTTAGCGATCAACTTACAGCGCACCTGGATTTCGATGTCACTGGAAACAACCTGATTATTCGGAACCGTAAGGATGGTGATCGATTTCAACCACTGGGGATGAAAGACACAAAGAAACTCCAGGATTTCATGGTCGATTCCAAGATTCCCCGTGCCTGGCGCGATAACGTACCCCTAGTATGTACCAGAGATCAAATTGTGTGGGTTGTAGGCTGGCGTATTGATCACAGGGCCCGTGTGACTGATTCCACGCGTCAGACGCTACGTCTCGAGTTTGAGATGGAATGATAAACTGCCCTACATTCTGCCGGGATTTGGGAGATAACATCCCCCCGTGTCCCCCTTCAAAGGGGGATTTGTAGATTACGCGGGTCAGGCCACGCCTGCCTTAGAAAGTACGGCGCGCAGGCCGGAATGACATATTCAGAATAAGGATTTGAGATATGGAATACAGCGAAATACTTGATCATCTGGAATCCCTTGCCAATCCCAAGGCTGTTGAAGGCATGGCCAGATTCGGAATCACACCAGAGAAAGCATATGGTGTATCCATGCCAGCTCTGAGGGATATCGCCAAGGGAATACGAAAAAGCCATGAGTTGGCCCAATGGCTATGGTTGAACGGTAGCAGAGAAACCCGAATACTCGCCAGTCTGGTTGACGATCCTAAACTGGTTACCGAAGAACAAATGGAACGATGGGCCAGCGAATTCGACTACTGGGAGATTTGTGATCAGGTTTGCATGAATCTTTTTCAGAAGACCCCTCTGGCATGGCAGAAAGCTTCAGAATGGAGTTCAAGAGAGAAAGAATCGCACAAAAGGGCAGCATTTGTACTGATGTCTCGTCTGGCGGTTAAAGAAAAGGAAGCCCCCGATGAACAATTTGAAGACTTTCTTCCTTTGATCAAGCGAGGGGCTGGTGACGATCGAAACATGGTCAAAAAGGCAGTCAGTTGGGCATTGCGTCAGATTGGCAAACGCAACCTTAACCTCAATGCAAAAGCCATCGAGACCGCAGAGGAGATTCAGAAAATGGATTCTAAGGCAGCCAAATGGATTGCCTCCGATACGCTTCGAGAACTTAGAAGTGACAAAATCCAGCAACGACTGCATAGATAAATCATTTGAGCACAGTCAATTTCCAAGGAGGTGGCAATGGCCCTTTTTCTGGTTCAGCACGGTAAAGCTCTTCCACCCGAAATCGACCCCGAAAGAGGGCTCTCGGATGAGGGGATCGCAGAAGTTGAGAGAATCGCCAGCACAACCAAAAACTATGGAGTGCGTGTTTCTGCTATCAAACATAGCGGTAAAAAGAGAGCTCAACAGACGGCTGATATTTTCACCTCATCCTTGAACCCGGAGAATGGTATTGAACAACGTGCTGGACTAAACCCTCTCGACGACGTGGTCCCTTTGGCTCGCACCTTAGACGTGAGGGACAACGTTATGCTTGTTGGGCACCTCCCATTTATGGAAAGGCTCACTTCCTATTTGATAACCGGGAATCCCGATCACCCCGTATTCAAATTCCAGAACGGCGGCATAGTATGTCTGGACCAGGACCCGAATACACAAGTCTGGGTCATTAAATGGACTTTGATGCCACGGATTGAATAGGGATCCGTCTTAATAAATAGGACCTCCGATGGGTCCGGTGGGCATTGCATTCCTTGACAAGTCAGGATCCTGGCAGAACCGTCGATTTCGTGGGTGTTTCATTTCTCCCAAAAAACCAAAAGCCAAGAAGAAAGCGAAAAAAGTATGATAGTTAGAAAACTGACCCCCTTATTCACCAGAGGATTGCAAGCCGATATCGAACGGCGAACTGCCGGTCAGGATGTGATCATGCAAACGGGAAACGCTAATAGCTTCGGGCAGAGTTCAAGGGGAATCAAGCAGATACGCGGCAATGGAGCTTTGATTCTCACACGGCAAGAAATCCAGTTCCTAATGACAGTTCCAAGAAGTGAGATCACAATACCTCTTGGTCAAGTGACATCTGTATCGTTGCCCAAGAGCCATTTGGGTAAGACGGTATTCAAGCCACTTCTTCGAGTAGAATATCAATCATTGGAAGGACCGGATTCTATTGCCTGGGCAATTCAAAACCCTGAAAAATGGAAATCTGCCATCGAGAACGCTCACAAAAAATCATAATTTTAGTCACTGGCATTCTTCCATCTACTGAGGTACCATAAGGGGAAGCTGGGAAATGGCATATTCTGGAGAGAAATCGATGAGTGAAGTCGCGGTTCTGACCAACTTGGATGATGATGGTGTTTTTACCATCACATTCAACCGACCGGAGAAAAAGAACACCATTAATCAGGCCATGTGGTTGGGACTCCGTGATGCTTTCAACAAAGCGCGCGAGAATGACGACGTGACAGTGGCAATATTAACTGGCGCCGGAAATGACTTTTGCGCAGGAGTGGACCTTACTGATTTTGGTGGTGATGCCGAGGGTCCGCACCCCTATGATCTGGTTGTGGAGGCGGTTTGTGCGTTCGATAAACCATTAATCGCAGCAGTAAAAGGTGTGGGAATCGGGGGTGGTGCTACTATTCTGTTGCATTGCGACATTGTATACGTCGGTGAAAGTGTACGTTTGCGCTATCCTTTTGCTAATCTCGGGCTTGTTACAGAATTTGCAGCCAGCTATATGATGCCGGTGGTTCTTGGCCCGCAACGAGCCGCCGAACTACTCTTCACGGCTGAGTGGATCGACGCTGACAGGGCTCTGGAAATGGGCATTGCCAGAGCCATTTTCCCAGACGACGAAGTGCTTCCCAGAGCACAAGAAAAAGCTCGTGAGATTGCCCAATGGCCTCTTTCTGCGCTGCGGGAAATAAAACGATGCCTAAAACTCCCACATGAATCCGGTATAAAAGCGGCGCTGGCCGCGGAACGTGAGGGGATGAACAAACTTGCTGGCTCTCCGGAAAATATCGAAGCCTTTACCGCTTTCATGGAGAAACGTAAACCGGACTTTAAGAAACTGCGAGAGAGTCGGTCTTAAAATACGTCCCAACAAAAGGAAGGAGATATCAAATGAAAGTCATAGCTTTTAATGGCAGTGCCCGGAAGGATAGTAATACCGCAATTCTTATCAACCACGTTTTTGATGAGCTCAAGAATGAGGGGATTGAAACAGAATTGTATCAACTTGCCGGTAAGAAACTCCATGGATGCAGAGGATGCTATCAATGTTACATCAACCAGGATAAGCAGTGTGTTTTCAAGGACGATATCGCAAATGAGTGCATAGAGAAGATGATCGAGGCCGAAGGAATTCTTTTAGGATCACCGGTGTACGTGGCTGATGTTAGTCCAGAAATGAAAGCATTATTGGACCGAGCCTGTATGGTAGCTAAAGCTAACGGCGGTATGCTTAGACGCAAGGTTGGCGCTGGTGTCGTAGCGGTTCGAAGGGCAGGGGCGGTACGCACCATGGATTCTATCAATCACTTATTCTTCATCAGTGAAATGATCGTTCCCGGGTCCAGTTATTGGAACTTGGCATTCGGCTTGGAAAAGGGTGATGTGGAAAGTGATGCAGAGGGTATCCAGACAATGAAAACCCTGGGCGAAAACATGGCCTGGCTATTAAAGAAACTGTATGAGTAAGCTGTGCCAAGGAGGATTGATAAATGAAAAGTTTTCGGAAAGAACTGGTTTTCAATGTGCCCGGGCGACGGGCTTTTATCAACATAACCCCTGAAGTAGAGGAGTCCCTCCGAGAAAGTGGTATCCAGGAAGGTCTGGCTTTGGTGAATGCCAAGCACATCACTGCATCGGTTTTTATAAACGATGATGAGCGAGGGCTTCATCAGGATTATGAAGAATGGCTCGAGTGGCTGGCCCCTCACGAATCCGTAGATGATTATCAGCACAACCGTACTGGCGAGGATAACGGTGATGCACATCTTAAACGACAGATTATGGGGCGAGAAGTAGTGGTGGCTGTGACCGAAGGAAAGCTGGACTTCGGACCATGGGAACAAGTTTTCTATGGTGAATTTGATGGCGGTCGTCGCAAACGGGTACTAATCAAGATAATCGGCGAATAGATAAACATCGGCATGGAGGTGTATGATGCAGGACTCTATGCTTGAAAACTATCGATATTTCTTAAAAGACAGCATCCGCAAGACTATCGATTTCTCTCAAATCGATCAAAATCAGCGTGTTGCTCCACCTCCCGTGCAGAAACCTTATAATTCTACTGCTGAATGCATCGATTTAATCCCCCTGTCCGAATTTCCAAACGTCGCAAATATAGATTTACTTACTGCCATTGGACAACGACGAAGTCGCCGAAGCTACCAGGAAACACCGTTATCACTCAGTGAACTTTCGTTCCTGCTGTGGGCAACGCAAGGCATACAGCGACGTATGGACAGTGGCCATGCTCTCCGAACAGTCCCCTCGGCTGGCGCTCGGCATTCACTTGAAACGTATTTGTGTATATTGAACGTCGATGGTATCGATACCGGCTTCTATCGCTACTTGCCAATTGAACATCAACTGCTGGTAAAACTGCGTGATCCTAAAGCAGGAAACCGGCTCGCTGAAGCTGCCTTCCAGCAAAACTGGATCGCCAATGCCGGAGTTGTTTTCATCTGGTCAACAATACCCTACCGCATGGAGTGGCGTTATGGCCTTGCAGCGCACAGAGTAATTCTGCTGGATGCAGGTCATGTGTGCCAAAACCTGTACCTCGGATGTGAGGCAGTCGGCGCAGGGATGTGCGCGGTCGCTGCCTACGATCAGGAATTAATGGACAAACTTCTTATGTTGGATGGTATTGACGAGTTTGTTATTTATATGGGAGTGGTAGGAAAAATGAGAGAGAATAGTGAGCAGAAAAACAAGTAATCGCAATAGAATTTTGGCGAGTGTCCTTGACCTTCGATCATCAGTTGAGTAGTATATACGCAACCCATTTGTATTACATACGATACTTATTCGTGATAGGAGATATTTATGGAAGAGAAAATCGTTTACTTCGAAAAAAAAGGTGAATCTAACACCCCTCAAGTATTGGCTTTAGTCAAAGAACGGGCACAGGATAGAGGTATTAAGAAAGTTGTTCTAGCTTCAACTCGAGGAGAAACTGCCAAAACTGCTGCCAAGGCCTTTGAGGGATCTCAAGTTCAGCTAGTGGTGATTCCATGGCAATATGGATTCGGAGACACCCAACCGTTTCCGCAAGAGCTGGTGAATGAACTACAGGCAGATGGTCATCGGGTTCATTTCGGCACCATGCTGTTTCACACCGAAGACTTGTATGGTAATAACACACCAAGGACAATGGCAAATCTGTTGCGTATATTCGGGCAGGGAACCAAAGTCTGTGTTGAAATTATCATGATGGCCTGTGACGGTGGTTGCATAGATGCTGGTGAACAGGTCATCGTCATGGCGGGAAGCGCAACAGGGGCGGATACTGCATTTGTTGCCACAGCCGCACCAAGTACAAAGCTAAGCAGGATTCGCATTCAGGAGATTATTTGTAAACCTCTGTTGATACCCAAAGTCGACTCACAGAAATAACTCTGTACAATCGTAACAAATTAGCCAACCGACTCGACCTTGAAATCACTGCTTTGGAGGAAAGCTATGCCAGACGGATATATGGGTAAGATTTTGTTTGTGAATCTCTCCACAGGAGAATTGAAAGACGAGACTCCCGATGAAAATCTCTATCGAGATTATATAGGGAGCTATGGATTAGGAGCCCGTATTCTCTGGGACAGGCAACTCGGAGGCGTTGATCCTTTGGGTCCAGAAAATATGATCGGATTTGTCACCGGGCCTCTCACAGGTGTTCCCGGTTTTTTCGGTTCTAGATACACAGTGGTGGGCAAATCACCGCTCACCGGAAGCTGGGGCGATGCCAATTCTGGAGGGTATTTCGGCCCGCACCTGAAATTTGCCGGATATGATGCTGTCTTCGTTACTGGTGCAGCATCCAAGCCTACCTATCTTTTAATTGACGATGGAAAAGCAGAGCTAAAAGACGCCGGCCATCTTTGGGGTAAAGATACTAATGAAACTGAGGACATACTCAGGGCTGAATTGGGAAAGAAGGTTTATATTGCCGGTATCGGACCGGCCGGAGAAAAGCTCTCACTGATCTCATGCGTCATTAACGATAAAGGAAGAGCAGCTGGCCGATCAGGTCTCGGAGCTGTTATGGGTTCCAAAAAACTTAAAACCATAGCGGTTGTCGGTACAAAAAAAGTGCCGGTTGCAAATGAGGAGAAAGCTGCCCAGGTCGCTAAAGAGTATCGCGGCAAGCTTTCGGGGATGATGTATGATATTTTTCAGCAATATGGCACAGCTGCTGGTCTCAACGTATGCGTTATGATTGGCGATTCCCCGGTAAAAAACTGGGCCGGGACTGCGGGCGACTTTCCCAACGGAGCTGATATTAGCGACCAGAAGGTACTCGACCTCGTTGATCGAAAGTATGCATGCTGGGGGTGTCCCATCGTTTGTGGGGCTACCATGAAAGCCGGAACACAGTACAAATATGAAGCCGGTGCCCACAGACCTGAATATGAAACGCTCAGTTCTTTCGGGCCGATGTGCTTGAATGATAATTTGGAATCGATCATTAAGGCCAACGATCTTTGTAATCGATATGGATTAGATACAATTTCTGCTGGTGCCACCATAGCCTTTGCTATCGAGTGCTACGAAAATGGTCTCATTTCCAACGAAGACACTGGTGGTATCGAACTTAATTGGGGCAATCATGAGGCCATCGTCGCTATGACAGAGATGCTGGCCAATCGTGAAGGTTTCGGTGATATCCTTGCCGACGGTGTAAAAAGAGCCGCAGAGAAAATCGGCAAGGGCGCGGAACAGTACGCGATTCATGTGGGCGGCCAGGAACTTCCCATGCATGATCCAAGAATGGCCCCAAGTTTTGGGGGATGTTACCAGACAGACCCAACTCCGGGGCGACATACACAAGGAGGCCTCTCAGGCGTAGAAATGGGAATGGTTGCACCGGAATGGATTCCATCGCTTGACAAGTACACCTATACCGGGAAGGGGCAGTACGAAGCCAGGCTCAAGAACACACTTCATACCTTAAATGCCAGCGGAATATGCTCATTTGCCGCTGGATCCCTTCCCGATGACGCAGTGACAGAGTTGATTGCAGCGGTCACTGGATGGGATTTTACCACAGAGGACAACGTCAAGATCGGGGAAAGAATTGCCAATGTACGTCAAGCATTCAATGTCCGCGAGGGACTTACCCCGAAGGATTTCAAAATTACGGGCAGACCAATTGGAGATCCCCCACTAAAAGATGGCCCCACAGCCAATGTTGTGGTTGATGCCGATACACTCAAAGCCGAATACTTCAAAGCTATGGACTGGAATCTCGAAACCGGTAAGCCGGGCAAACAGAAGCTAATAGAACTGGGATTGGAGAATATTGCTGAAGTTCTTTGGCCATAGTATTCTTTCAATGTTGAAAAGTTAATTGATGCTATCATCAATTAGTAATACGAGGTAATGAATCAATAGTATGAGTTCTGTTTCACGTACCATTCAATGTCGGATGTTGTGTGCAAGTAGCTGTGCCTACAGCATAGATGCAGATGGTAATTACATTCCTCCAAGTCCTCAAGCCGAGGCTGTCGGGTGGATCAAGAAGCACCCACCGGTGCCTATTGTCGGAGGAGAGTTGAATATCAATGCCTGTCTTGTCGGTGTAAACAACAAAGACGGCATCATCGTTGCATTCAGAGGGACGCTTCCACCATATCCGGTATCGGTGGCAGGCATTGCCGACTGGCTGCACGACATCGTCGCATCCACTCCCAGTCAAGTAGGCAATATACGTGGCAAAGTACACGACGGTTTCTGGATTGCGCTTGAGACAATCTGGCCAGAAATCCTGTATCAGATCAATCGTTTCCGAGAGCTCTATCCCAAAAAACCTCTATACTTAACCGGTCATAGCAAAGGCGGATCACTGGCATGCATTTCAGCTGCCAAAATCTATTATGACCATCCGGAAACGCTTCAACCCAGGGCGGTATATACATATGGTTCACCACACCCGGGAGACAACGAGTTCGTCAATAATTTCCCTTTGTCCACCATTCCAGTGACCCGCTACGAGAATCAAATGGATGTTGTTCCTTTTCTTCCGCCTACAGAACTGTTTATCAAGTTAGCCTGTAGGGTACCCCTTGTCGGCAAGGCACTTGAGAAGGTCAGAGGGTGGGATTACGTTCCTCTGGGGAAACTTCAATATATTAAGGATGATCGTTTGATTCTGGATGATGAACCGGGACTCATTCTGGTTAGAGTTGGAGAGATCGTCGCAAATCTGATTGAAGGCGAAAGCAGGTTTGAACGGATGGTAGAAGCGCACTATCATTCATGCGGATACAGCTACATGAATGCCATATGCAAGGGTGAGGTTTGCGCTCAGCCCAATCCCAATGCGCGAGATTCAGGCTAGCCTTGGAAATGTCTAAACTAACAAGATGGATCGACATCAAGCTATTGATGGCAACCATCGTAATTGCTGCCATAGCTGCGGTGGCAATCATTTACTTCAGCACAGATCAAATCGACCTATCCTCGGAAGAAAAGTCCTATATAGCAGATGCTTGCAATAGTTGCCACCGGCATCCAGAGCGTATGGATCATAATGCCAGTAAAGTTCACAGTATCCACATGAGTGCAGATTGCATGACGTGCCATATAGGAGCTGATGGTTTAGAGACCGCAGACAATGCGCACGACATCATCGAATGGGTAGGAATCGGTATAGCAGGTGCAACTGTAGCGGGCCTGGGTGCAAATTTTTTAGTCGCCAAGCGCAGGATCGGGATAAAGTAGATGGAAGAACGAACGGTTGATCGCTACCAAAAGCTTACAATTTGGTTCCATTGGGTACATGCTGCTGCATTTGTGATTTTGGTACTCACAGGCGCAGTGGTGTTTTTACCGGGGATTACGGTAGGAAGTGAAGGTCCTGGTATAGTTCATCGAGTGGTTGCAGTGATTTTCATTGGTGCTCCAATCGTCTATTGTTTCTTTAAAACCAATAGAGCTCTGCAATTTATCAAAGAGTCCATCACATGGAATAGAGATGATTTTGAATGGCTGAAAGCAGCGCCCAGCTACTATTTTGGAGGCCCCGAGGAAAACATGCCTCCTCAGGGGTACATAAATACTGGACAAAAGATGTGGCAACTAGTAATCCTTGGTACAAGTCTGATATTTCTGATCACTGGGGCAATAATGTGGTTCTTCAAACACTATATTCCCCTTGAGGCTTACCAATGGACTCTGTTCGCTCACGGCATCGCTTTCATTCTTGTATTCGTAATGTTTCTGGCGCACATCTATATGGGTATTCTGCACCCTCGGATGAGTGAATCACTGCGGTCAATGAAGGATGGAAAGATTTCCCCAACTTACGCTAGAAGCCATTATTGCAAATGGTATGATTCCATACAGAAAAAAGAGGGTAGGAAAACCGCAACATAGACGACGTTTTGTTTTGTTTCACCTTACATAGTAATCCAGGCTCACCATAAAATAGAGTGATTGTAAAGAGGAGGCACCATGAGTGATACTAATCTCGGTTTTCTGAAACGAACCCAGGGTAAATTCTGCCATCATTGCCCGATGTGCAATCATGCCAGGGGAAAGCCAGATTCTTTCATTGGGCGAATAATACATAATCCCCGTCATACTGAACACTGTATGGCCTGGCAAGCAGAAAAGGAAATGTACCAAAAAGATTGAGCCTGCTTATACTGATACCATATCATGACAGATCCACAAGATACTAATTATAATAAACCTGAGCTCTGTGTGGTGTTTGGTGCTACCGGTATGTTGGGCACCGCTCTGGTCAATCAACTTCTGGACCGAGGTAAACGAGTCAGCACATTTGATCTTCAGCTCATTTCCGATGATCGAGTCGAACAGATCCAGGGAGACATACGCAATCCACAGGATGTTCGAAAAGCAGTTGAAGGTGTCGCTACCGTTTTCCAAACAGTAGCGATAATCGACTGGAATCCCAGAGAACCGGACTCACTTTACGATGTTAACGTCCGCGGTAACAGCAACGTAATCGAAGCATGCATTGAAGCAGGCGTGCAAAAGCTCATCTACACTAGCTCGATGGATGTTGTCTTTGATGGGCATCCTCTGTACTATGCCGACGAGTCCACTCCTTATCCAAAGAAATATCTCGATCACTATTCCCATTCAAAAGCCGTTGCGGAACAAGAGGTCATTGCTGCAAATGGCAAGGGCGGACTCCTGACGTGTTCGATAAGAGCTACAGGGATTTACGGTCCCGGCGATAACGTTCGGTTTCCCGCTGTGATAAACGCCCTTCGTGCAGGAAATCCTCCTCGTATGGGTGACGGAAGCGCCCGTGTCAGCAATGTGTATGTCGACAATTGCGCTTATGCGCATATTCTGGCAGCAGAAATGCTCGAAAAAGGATCGGCATTGGAAGGCCAATGCTATTTTATCACCGATCACGAACCAGCCAACTTTTATGATTTCGTGTACGATGATGTCTGTAGAAAACTCGGATATCAGGTTTCAGAGAGAAGGATTCCGCATTGGTTCGCCAAAATGATCGCCCAAATCTCAGAATGGTGGACCAAAGCTACTCGAAGCAAAAAAACGCCTTTAATCACCAATTATGTGGTGGCTGCCACATGCAACCACTTCTGTTTCACGAGCGCCAAAGCAAAGCGAGATTTTGGATACGAACCAATAGTCAGTAGAGAGGAAGCGATAGAAAGAACTTTGGCAGATTTAAGGGATAGGGGACTGGCCAAACAAGACTAATTCTTGATTGCAAGAATAGGCGTAACATTGCCCGTTTATACTTCGAGAGCCTCAGTACGAATGGGCTGATGATCTGGTCCTCTTTTTTCCGTTCGTCCTGAGGCTCTCGAAGGGTATGGAAGCATCAAAGATCATTACGCGGAATTATGAAACTTAGTATGAGTTGTAGAGATAAGAAAAGCCCCACACTGGATGCTATGTGGGGCTTTTTTTATTTGAATTTCTAGGCTGAAGCCATTGCTTCTTTGATCTTTGTCGGGATATCAGCCGGGCTCTCTGCGATAAATACACCTGCCTCTGCCAATACTCTCTTCTTCTCCGAAGCCAGCCCTGCGGTTCCAGTAACGATAGCTCCAGCATGCCCCATACGTCGGCCAGGAGGTGCTGCGCTTCCGGCAATGAAGGAAGCCACCGGCTTTTTAACGTTGGCCTTGATATACTCCGCAGCAGCCTGTTCTGCCGTACCGCCAATTTCGCCAATCATTACAATTGCTTCTGTTTCCGGATCGTTGTTGAAAAGCTCGAGTGCTTTAACAAAGGGAGTCCCGATGATGGGATCGCCTCCCAGTCCCACGCATGTTGACTGGCCTATTCCCGCCTCAGTCAGCATGGCTGCTATCTCGTAAGTCAGCGTGCCGCTGCGTGAGCAGAGCCCTACCTTACCGGGAGCAAAAGAATCGCCTCGCATGATTCCTGCTTTGCATTTACCTGGGGTAATAACTCCCGGGCAGTTAGGCCCTATAAGGCGAATGTCTTTATCCTGAAGATAGTGGCGAACAGCTACCATATCAGAGGTGGGAATACCTT
>JABMQN010000130.1 GCA_013203045.1 Chloroflexota bacterium | reverse complement strand
GCGAAGTTGTTCATATCGATCTTGCCGCCAACTACATTATCCCAGTGCTGCATTAACTGATCGGTATTCTCAGCGCCGAAGATTGTCAGGAATGAATCGTTGATCCAAGGATCATCACTCTTATACAGAGGAATCTCATTGGTGGCTACATGCAGAGTGTTGAAGCTCCACTTGTCATACTTCCAGCCTTCGACCGGCTCGATGAGCTGTTGAGGCATATTCTCTTTGCCAACCAGGTCGAACCAGGTTGTCCACGGGTCAAGAGTGGACATCACTACTTTACTGCGTATCGTGCGGCCTTCCGTAAGATGAACGCCGACTGCTTTACCGTTCTCAACCAGAATTTTATCAACCGGGGCATGCTCCAGTATCAGGCCGCCCTGTTTTACGAATTCGCGGGCCATGGCGCTGGCAAACTTGTGGGAACCACCATAGCAATAGTTCTTGTTAACCATGCGATTGAGATATAAAGCTGCCAGCATTCCCACGCCGGTCTCTTTGGGGTCAAGTCCCCAGACGGTCATGCAATAGAGAATCAGTGTGCGAACCTTCTCGTTTTCAAAATTGTTCATGACCATGTCGTACGGGCATTGTTCCACCAGTTCCAGCATCTGCTGCCCGACCTCGGTCTTCTGCATAGCCATGCTGATCTCAATCGGAGCCATCGGCGGGATGAATGTTGCCGGGCCGATTATCTCGTTCACTACGCGACCCCACTCAACTGATAGCCGCCCGAAGGTCTCGGCATCCTTGAAAGAATGCTTGCTGATGGAGTCTTTGGAGTCCGCCAGCATTTTGCACAACTGAATAGAGGAACCATCCTCAAAAACGATGCCCGTCTGCTGATTGGGCTTGATCCATTGCAGTGAGGGACCGTCCATATTGAAGTCCCTGAGTATGGGCATCAGATCGACCAGCATATGATAAATCACATGCGGATTGGATGAATAAAGCGGATAAATGATTTCATCCGTTGCCAGGCCTCCGCCTATCTCATACCTTCTCTCAAGCAGTATCACTTTGAGTCCGGCGCTGGCAAGATATGTTCCTGCCATCAAGCCATTGGGACCCGCCCCAACTATAGCAACATCACACTCACTCTCTTCGGGGTATTCTTCAAAAATAGGTTCAAACATTGAGTCTGTCATGATTGCCTCCTAAACTTCTCTTATCCGGATATGGCAGAAATCTTGCCATCTTGCGGAATGTAGTAAGGTGATGGATACCACCACTTGCCGGGTTCGACCACCCCGTCCTCAATGAGGATATGCATCAGATTGTACGGAATTGCCATCAGGCATAGTGCGCCCGGATGGGACATCGTCTGGTGGCAGCAGTACAGCCCATCGATTGGCGAGCGATAACGGGTCAATTCCGGTATAGGCCGGTTTTCTGCCCACTGATCATCACAATGGCGGCTGCCGCACCAGGTGCCACCGATGAGACCCGTATTGCGAAATTCCACTTCCCGGCCGCTGGATGACCAGTGATGGAGAATATTTTCAGGTTCCAGCCCGTCTAAAGCCTGACTGAAAGACTTTCGCATGTACTCATCGAGTTCAGCCTTTCTTTCCAACTGAGTGTCTATTCCCTCTACCTGCAATTCAGGAATGGGCACATTCACTTCGAATGCAGTCGATATGTGTCCGTTGGGATAGGAACCCTGGCAATCCGTCGGATCGAAGTTCTGTGATGGGCAGAGGAACCACATCAGCTTCTCCGGCGGCAGTGTGGGCATACTCTTGCGAGCATCACAATCCGCAACGTTCTCATAGTACAGCTCACGAGAATCGGAAGGAAACACGGCGCCGAATGGTACCCTGTCAGGCCCAGCACACTGAGCATCCAACGACGACCACTTGGATTTCCAGTGTAACGGCTCCTTGGTATGGAAAGTGGAAACATAGAGTGTGCCGTTCTTCAAACTCACATCTTCGAGGTTTCGAATGAAGCTGGGCTCCAGGTGTTTTCTTCCCACCATTTCAAAGAAAGTCTGCTTGTAGTCGACAGCGGCAATCACCGCCTTGTTGGCCCATATCTTCTTTCCGCCCATAGCGGCATCCTCTCGCAACCTCACGCCCACGGCCCGGCCATCTTCAATTATGATTTCTTCCACGGCACACATGGTCCTGACAACCGTGCCGTTGGCGACTGCGCAGCGATGGACGGCATGAAAATAACCATGCAGCCCTCCACGCGGTACGCTCTGTTTGCCGAGATTAGGAAGAACAAGAAGCTGGACAGCAAGGATGGCAGGAATGGCTACGCCCTCCCAGTGCCCGGCGGCACCGGAGGCCCAGGCCGCAAATGCCATGGCGACTTTAAACGGCTCGGTGCCGAAATGCTCATCCATCATGTCGAACATGGTCCATTGCCGCAGTTCCGGCGTTACCACATCCGGCTGATACTTTTTATAGACCTGCATGTAGGGGACATTCTCATCGGTGACCTCGATCTCCGGGGGATGAGGGGGGCACCAGAAAGTGGCTCGCATCAATTCCTTACTAAAGGGTCCGCCTTCACCAAGCATCCCCCCCATTTTGGCAAACCCCATCATATCCTTCTCGTCATTCGGAACAACTCCCTGGGTAGTGGTGTTGCCGCCTGCCATCAGTTGATCCATACCCAGCGGATTCCACTTCATGCGGAAGCCGTATTTCCATAACTCCAACTGATCGAAAGCCGGAGCCGGCGAGGCATACATCAGCATGGCATGGGGGTAGATGCGCACTCCGGGGAATGGTTCCACCGTTTCATTGGCTCCACCACACTCGGTCCGCTCCTCCAGTACGCATACGCTAAGTCCGGCCTTGGCCAGGTAGGCGGCTGTTCCCATTCCGTTGGGTCCGCCGCCTACGATAACAACATCGTATCGTTCATCTTTGGGCATAGATTCCTCCTTTCTTTGGTGTTTCAAGGATATTGGATTTTAACTGGATTTGACCACTCGGTCAGTTTTCAATATATTTGACCACTCGGTCAGTTTTCGGTGTGGACTACAGTATACACCCCAAATCAACATGAGTCAATATAGTGGTACTTTGGTACTATCCCACGTTCCCATGACTGTGCCAAAAGGGCAGCACCGTATAGGATATGGAGGTGGCATGATGCATGGAGAATCGATACGTGATACTGCATTTCGCTCAGGAAATATCGGACAACAAAAACACTAAAACATGACCAAAAAGACTCCATATGGGTCATAATACCATGCAAAATGGCCAAAATGTAACCATAGAGTTATCAGGGTTGACTTTATCCCCCCATCTACTTATAATCACTAGCGGCAAGGGCTTGTGATAAGCAGACTAACTGGCGGAAACGTAATGTAACTGATCTTTTAAGTTACGTGCTAGCATCCTCTATAGCTTATCCCCTTTGAGGGTGATCAATCCAACAAACTCGATTGCAAGGTGGTGAATCATGGCGGATAAAAGCCAGGTTGGCAGAGAGTACGAATTAGCCCCGTGGGAAGTAGAAAGGTGTAAGATCAAAGAGCTTGCCTGGGCCATCGGAGATCCCAATCCCATTTATACTGATAAAGAAGCTGCTGCCAAAGAAGGTTATCAGGATATACCGGCTCCCCCTACTTATGCTACTGTCCCCGGAAATTGGCAAAGCAATACAGGACAGTTCATGGACGATTTGGGGATTAATTACATGATGATTGTCCATGGCGGGGAAGAATATGAATATCACAAGGAGATCTACCCCGGCGATGTGATTAGCGGTAAAACGACAGTTGCCAGTGTCGTAGAAAAGGAGAGCAAATCAGGCAGCAAAATGGACATCGTTATCATAGAGACCGTGTACAATAATCAGAACAACGAAAAGGTGCTGACGGCACGCACTACCATCATTGAGAGAAAGTAGGCGGTGAAATAATGGCGCAAGAATTATATTTTGAAGATATCAACGTTGGGGATGCGATTCCTTCAGTGAAAAAGGACCCTGTAAGTAAGGATCAGCTTTGGAGATATGGCGGGGCTTCCGGCGATTTCAACCCGCTTCACATGGATGATGAATGGGGAACAATGGCCGGCATGGGCGGCAGGATTGCTCATGGGATGCTTCTTATGGGCTTTGTTGGACAAGCCGTCACCAATTACGTGCCCAAAAAATATCTTAAGAAGTTCAGTGTCAGGTTTGGTAGTATGACCAAACTGGATGACGTCATTACCATCTCAGGAAACATCAAAGACAAGCGCACTGAAAACGGAGGGAACATCATTACCGGTGAACTGTTGGCCACTGACCAAAACGGCGATATGAAGGTTACCGGTACGTTTGAGGCAGCCCTGCCAAGCAAATCAGTATAGAAATTCATTGTAAACCGCCATCTGTGCCAGAGTGCAAAAGAGTCACTACGGAAAAACTCTCTGGGCCAGGTGGCGATTGTTTTTGTATTGTATCCAAAAGAGAAACCAGGCGGAGGATACCAAATGGAGTTTAATCTTACACCCGATCAGGCACAATTTGTAAAGGATTTCGATAACTATCTCAGAACCCAAATGCCGGCTCAGGTTCAAGAGGACTTGGGCAAAGATATGATGTATTCCGAATCGCCGGCATGCCGGGATTTCATCCGCCAGATGGGGCGCGATGGCTGGCTGGGAATCGGATGGCCCAAAGAATATGGAGGGCAGGGCAAAGGCGCAATTGAACAGCATCTATTCTTTGAGGTAGCCAAGTTTCATCGAGCACCTGTTCCTGTATTGCCACTCAATACAATTGGCCCAACAATTATTCGACATGGCAGCGAAGAACAGAAGCAATTCTTTCTCCCCAAGATACTTAAAGGAGAGATGGAGATATCGGTTGGGTACACTGAGCCTGAGGCAGGTACGGATCTGGCTTCTCTCAAAACAACAGCAGTTCGAGATGGTGATGAATATGTCATCAATGGGCAGAAAGTCTTCACCACCATGGCTCACACGGCTGATTATATCTGGCTTGCTGCCAGGACCGATCCCAATGTGAAGAAACACAAGGGAATATCTATTTTCCTCATCCCTATCAATACCCCCGGTATCAGTATGGAGCCATTTCACACCATAAGTGGAGAACGTACTAACGCTACTTACTATGATGATGTTCGGGTTCCCGCATCAACGTTGGTTAGTGAGGAGAACGGGGGCTGGAAGCTTATAAATGCTCAGCTGGATTTCGAGCGTATTATGGTCAGTCCTTCCTCGGAATGCAGGCGGAATATCATGGATACCATCGAGTGGGCAAAGTCGACGGTGATCGATGGTGAATGTGTTTTTGATCGCCCCTGGGTGAAACGCAGATTCGCTGAGATACTGATGGAAGTGGAAGTCCTTAAGCTGCTCAATTTCCAGGTGGCCTGGCTGATAGATCAGGGAACCGTTCCGTTTGCAGAGGCTTCGGTAGTAAAGGTCTATGGATCGGAGTTGTACCAGAGGGTCAATCATTCATTACTTGAGATTATGGGTGAGTTCGGTCAGTTGCAGAGCGGTTCGAAATGGGCCCCAGCTAATGGTAAGATAGAGTACTCTTTCAGATTAGATTTGGTCTTCATTTTCGGTGGTGGTGCCATTGAGGTCCAAAGGGATATCATTGCCATGGCCGGATTGTTGATGCCGCGAAGTAGATAAGGGAGAAAAAACAAAATCCCAAGAACCAAATTCCAAACAAATCTAAAATGTCAATGACCAGTGATTAAACACAGGAGTCACTTTAAAAAAGAAGTTCAAGAAACCTCCTGCCGGGGACGAACCCCGTTCGTGGTGAGCTTGTCGAACCATGAACGACCCTTCGACAGGCCGCTTGCGCGCCAAAGCTTCAGCGGCGGCACGCACAAGGGTGAACGTTCAAATCAACATACAACGGAAATCGGAGGTGAATTACAGATGAGTGTATATGATGAATTAAAGGCGATGGTCGGGGAGGAAGCCGGGCCGTTTCCGGCAAACGACGAAGTCAACAAACCCATGATCCGCCACTGGTGCGAGGCAATGGAGGACGGCAATCCCCTCTACTCGGATGAGGAGTATGCGAAAACAACCAAGTATGGTGGAATAATCGCTCCTCCTCAGATGGCTCAGGCCTACTGCATTCCCGTGCTGTGGCCCAAGCAAGAAGCAGCCCCGGACCCTCTAGCCAAGGCCGTCGGCAAAATGGACGAAGCAGGGTATTTCGGGGTAGTTGCTACCACTACCACACAGGAATACTTCAAACCTATGAAACTCGGTGACCGGTTGAATTTTACCCTAAAGCTCATCAAAGTATCTGATGAAAAGACGACACGGCTGGGAACGGGTTGCTTCATTACCGCTGAATACACCTACAAGAACCAGAACGGCGAAGTGGTCTGCAAACAACCTTTCACCGTCATGAAGTTCAAACCGGCGGGAGCATGATTGCTTTGCATGTCATTATGAGCCGCAGGCGAAGAATCTCCATGAAAGCAAGAGATTCTTCGGTCGCAAAACTCCCTCAGAATGCCACTATCCCAAGAATTAGGAGGAAAATGAAATGAGTTACAAATCGATCAAATTCAGTGGAATCAATGAGGGAGACGAACTTCCCGTTTTTAACCGGGAAATTACTCGCACAACCATCGTGGCAACGGCGATAGCCAGCCGTGATTTCACCCCGGTACATCACGATCATGATGTTGCCCAGAAAGCCGGAGCCAATGATATTTTTTTGAATATACTCTCAACCGGAGGGTTCATAGGTAAATTCATCACCGATTGGAGCGGCCCCGAGGGAGAACTCAAAAAAATGGTGATCAATTTGGGAATGACCGTTTTCCCGGGAGATACTGTAATGCACACCGGAAAGATCGCAAAAAAATATACTGAAGCAAACGAGAACCTGGTAGATGTGGAGTATGCCCTGTCGGTAGAGATGGGCCCGCACGCGTGGGGTACGGCAACCGTGGCCCTTCCTGCTTAGAGATTCGTTTACTTTTGGAAAGGGGGATAGATGCTACAAGAATATGTTGACAGGAAATTCCGAACAGACAATCGGCCTCCCGTAGATATCAATCTAATCAAGGACAAGGTGGCAATTGTCGGTGTTGGACAGACCAAATACACCAGGGATTCCGGACGCGATGAACTTGATCTGGCCTGCGAGGCTATCAAGGCAGCAGTCGATGACGCCGGACTGAAGATGGAGGATATCGACGGATTCGATACCTTCACGCTCGACCGACTTGCCTTACCCATGCTCATCAACTCGCTAGGTGTTCCCAATGTAAAGTTCAGCGGCGAGATAAGTGGAGGAGGTGGGGCTGGCTGCTCCGTGGCCATGCATGCTGCAGCTGCGGTGGCCACAGGACAGGCCAACTATGTGTGTGTTTACCGTGCCTTGAATGAGGCATCCGGGCAAAGGTATGGCAGGGGAGATTCCTATGCGGAGTACATGCTGACCGCCTTCACTCCCCACTACGGATACCAATGGCCCTTTGGTTTTGTGACACCGCTGGGATGGGCCGGTGTTTGGGGCAAGCGCTGGATGTATGAGTTTAACATCACACGCGAACAGCTCGGCTGGTGGGCGGTTGTCCTGCGGGAATATGCCCAGAACAATCCCGACGCCATATACTACGGCAGACCCATCACACACGACGATTACATGGAATCCCCGATGATCGTAGATCCGCTGAAACTCCACGATTGCTGTGTGGATACCGATGGCGCTGCGGCTTATATAATCACCACCGTTGAACGGGCCAGGGACCTCAAACAGATCCCTGCTATCATTCTGTCCGCATCGCAAAGCAGCCCGATCGAGCAGGAGATTCAGACCGTCTACAATCGACCTATCATCTCCGGGCTGGTCGAAACCTGGTACCATGGCCAAGAGCTCTATCGAGTTGCTGAAGTAGATGCCAAGGATATCAGTGTTGCTCAACTATACGACCCGTACTCCATAGGCGGTGTGCTCCAGCTTGAAGAACTTGGTTTCTGCGAGCGTGGTGAGGGCGGCAAGTTCATAGAAGGCGGTGATAACATACGCATCGATGGCAAGATTCCGTGCAATACTTCTGGAGGATTGCTTTCGGAAGCCTACCTGCACGGCTGGAATCTGGTCATTGAGGGAGTCCGCCAGATTCGCGGAACTTCGCACAATCAGGTAAAAGATGTTGAACTGTCGATGGTCACCGGAGGCCCGGGCGTTCCTTCGAGCGGTATCATTCTAAGGAGGTAAGAAATGGCTGAATATGTTCAGGGCATTCCTATCATGCGTCCCTATATCGACCAGGATAACCAGGGTTACTGGGATGCAGTTAAAAACCATAAGCTGGTATTCCAGCATTGCAGTAAATGCGATAAATATCATCACCCTCCGCGCCCGATGTGTCCTTCCTGTCATTCACAGGATACACTGGAATGGAAGGAATCGAGCGGCAAGGGAATCATCTATTCGTTCGTCATGTTCACGACAAACAAAATGGCCTATCCTGCATTTAAACTCCCCTATGCAGTAGTGCTGGTGGAGATGGAAGAAGGCGTGCGAATCACAGCCAACACCCACGAAATCGAGCCGGATGAAGTGCAAGTCGGGTTGCCGGTGGAAGTCATGTTCGAAGAGCTACCGGATGGACAGACCCTCTACCGGTTCAAGAAGAGGGAGGCATAACATGGCAATCGAAAGTATCAAAGATAAAACCGCCATTGTCGGTATTGGAGTAATAGACTTTTCCACAAACATTGGTAGAAGCGAGTGGTATTCGGCCTGCCAGTGCATCAAGCTGGCAGCGGATGACGCCGGACTGAACATATACGATATCGATGGAATGGTGAAAAACATCGATGACGGGCCTGATCCATCCTATGTGCAAAAAGGCCTGGGAATCGATAACCTGACCTACCATAGTGAGTCTCACTGGGGAACCAGCGCCATGATGAATGCGGTTCAGGGAGTGGCTTCGGGATCGTGTAATTACTGCGTCTACTATCAGGCCGCTCATCGCGTCTCCGGGCCGGAAAAGTCGATCTCCGATTACCGGGTTGCCAGAGAAGTGAAGGATGATTCGCTGGATATGATTCGATACGACTTCTTCTCTCCGTTCGGCCTGATCGGTCAGCCGGGATACGTGGCCATGATGTATCGGCGATACATGCACGAAACCGGAATAACACCGGAGCAACTCGGATGGATACCAGTGGTCGATAGTGAAAACGCGGCAAAGAATCCAAACGCGATTTTCTTCGATAAACCTATTACTATCGATGACTATATGAAATCCAAAGTAATTGCCGATCCCATTCGTGAACTGGATTGTGCTCCCAAGGTAGATGGCGCTATTGCCATCATCGTCACGACACCGGAAAAAGCCAAATCCATGAAACAGAAACCAGTCATTATCAGTTCGAATGCTGCCGGGATGGCCCCTGAAGGACAATTCCACACGAGTTACACTCGGGATGTGATCACCGAATTGCCGGAAATGAAGAACATGGGAGATGAGCTTTTCCGTATCGCTGGCATTGGTCCTAAAGACATTAAATTGGCTATGCTGGATGATACCTTTACACCTTATGTCCCGTTGCAACTGGAGGCTCTGGGCTTCTGCGGCAAAGGCGAAGGCGCTGCCTTCATCGAAGGCGGGGAACGTATTCGAGTCGGCGGCGAATTGCCAATTAACCCAGATGGCGGGTTGATTGGGCAAGGCAGGTTCGACACCACTCGGATTGTGGAAGCAGTCCGCCAGATTCGGGGCACTTCTACCAATCAGGTGGCAGGCGCCGATACGATCCTGGTTGCCAGCGGAGCCGGCGGCCCGGCTGACGGTTTGATTTTACGAAAGGCCTAGATTTAGATTACTTGTAACGCGACCCTTCAGAGTCGCCTGAGCGAGGCTAAAGCCTCGCGCTACATTGAGGAGGCGAAAAATGACAGTTGAATACAATCCCGATCAGAAAATACCTCATCCCGCAATGTGGGGAGTTTTGTACAAAAGCAGCACACCATTCTGGGAAGGTGTAAAAAACAAGAAGATCATGCTTCAGAAATGCAAATCATGCGGCAATCTACTCAATCCTCCGCGGCCAATGTGCCCCAAATGCCAATCCCAGGAAAATGAATGGATAACCGCTAAAGGAACCGGTAAAATTTATAGCTGGGTCACTTTCAACGAAGCGCCCCATCCGGCATTTAAAGCACCGTATGCCGCAGTGCTGGTGGAACTCGATGAAGGCCCCCGCATTGTGAGCAACATGGTCGATGTCAAACCGGAAGACCTGGAAATTGGCATGGCCGTTGAAGTCACTTTCGAGGATGTCGCCGAAGACCTGACCCTGCCCAAATTCAGAAAGGCAGGCTGAAAAGAAGTACTGGAGCCCTCTTGTCAGAGTTCCGGGGCAGTGCCCGCCGGAATGCAATGAAGGAGGGATATCTCCGATTGGCCTAGTCAAGACCAATTATCCCAGGCGATCTGTCTGTTTTAAAGGGGCGAAAACACGCCCCTTTAAAACAGATGATACGAGGAGGATGGATGCTACAAGAATATATGGATCGTAAATACCGAACAGACAACAAGCCGTCTGTCGAAGCCAACCTGATAAAAAACAATGTGGCTATTGTCGGTATCGGGCAGACACAGTACACCAAGAATTCCGGGCGTGATGAACTTGATCTGGCTTGCGAGGCGATCCAAAACGCTGTTGATGACGCTGGATTGAAAATGTCGGATATCGACGGGTTCGATACCTTCATACTTGACCGGCTCTCCCTGCCGATGCTGATTAATTCGCTGGGAACCCCCAATGTGAGGTTCAGCTGCGAAGTGAGCGGGGGAGGTGGGGCTGGTTGTGCCGTAGCCGTGCACGCCGCCGCTGCAGTGGCCACCGGCCAGGCTGACTACGTCTGCTGTTACCGTTCCCTCAATGAAGCTTCCGGGCATCGATATGGCCGGGGTGATGATTTTATCGAATACATGCCGGTGGCTTTAACGCCAAATTACGGATACATCTGGCCGCTTGGTTTCGTGACACCGCTGGGATGGGCTGGCGTGTGGGGCAGGCGATGGATGCATGAGTTTAACATCACTCGCGAACAGCTCGGCTGGTGGCCTGTCGTACTGCGTGAATATGCCCAGAACAATCCCGAGGCGACATACTTCGGCCGTCCGATGACGCACGAGGATTACATGGAATCCCCGATGATCGTTGACCCGCTGAAACTGCATGACTGTTGCGTCAATACCGACGGCGCGGCCGCTTATATTATCACCACTGTAGAGCGGGCAAAAGACCTCAAGCAAACACCGGCCATCATCGCCGCCTCTGCACAATGCTGTCCTATCGAACAGGAGATACAGACCATCTACCAGCGACCGTCCATCTCGGGCCTCGTGGAAACATGGTACGTGGGCCAGGAGCTTTACCGAGTTGCTGAGTGCGGACCGGATGATATCGATGTGGCTCAACTCTATGATCCGTATTCCATCGGCGGCATAATTCAGCTTGAAGAGCTTGGTTTCTGTGAGAGAGGTGAGGGGGGTAAGTTCGTCGAAGGTGGCGACAATATCCGCATCGACGGCAAGATCCCGTGTAACACCGCCGGCGGACTGCTTTCGGAAGCCTACTTGCACGGCTGGAACCTGGTCATTGAGGGAGTCCGCCAGATTCGTGGAACTTCTTATAACCAGGTAAAAGATGTAGAACTTTCGATGGTCACCGGAGGCCCAGGGGTTGCTTCAAGCGGTATCATTCTGAGGAGGTAGATTGATGGTTAAGTTAATAGAGGGTATTCCCATCATGCGCCCCTATATCGACCTGGATAACCAGGGTTACTGGGATGCTGTTAAAAACCATAAACTAGTATTACAGTATTGCACCAAGTGCAACAGGTTCATTCACCCGCCGCGCCCGATGTGTCCGACCTGCCGTTCACAGGATACAATGGAATGGAAAGAATCGAGCGGTAAGGGGATACTCTATTCTTACGTTATGTTCACATCCCCCAAGATGGCCTATCCTGCTTATGAACTCCCGTATGCAGTTGTGCTGGTCGAACTGGAAGAAGGCGTGAGAATCGTAACAAATACACACGAGATCGAACCGGATGAGGTGCAAATCGGATTACCGGTGGAAGTGATGTTTGAAGATCTGCCGGATGGGCAGACCGTCTACCGGTTCAAGAAGAGGGAGGCATAACATGGCAATCGATAGCATCAAAGATAAAGCGGCCATTGTCGGCATCGGTGTGGTAGACTTTTCCACCGATATCGGCAGGACGGAATGGTATACGGCCTGCCAGGCCATCAAGCTTGCCGCCGAAGAAGCCGGTGTGAATATTGACGATATCGACGGGATGGTCAAAAGCGTCGATGACGGACCGGATCCGACATATACAGGGAAAGGCCTTGGAATCGATAACCTGCTCTATCACAGCGAAAACCACTGGGGTACCAGCGCTATGATGAACGCGGTTCACGCCGTGGCCGGGGGATTATGCAATTATTGCGTTTATTACCAGACCGCCCATCGTGCTTCGGGACCGGAGAAGTGCATTTCCGATTTTCTGGTCGCCAGAGAGTTCCGCGATGATTCGCTGGACATGGTTCGTTATGATTACTTCTCGCCCTTTGGATTAATCGGTGAGCCCGGGTATGTGGCAATGATGTATCGGAGGTATATGCACGAAACCGGCATCAAACCGGAACAGCTTGGCTGGGTACCGATAGTGGCTAGCGAAAATGCCGCAAGAAATACGAATGCGATCTTTTTCGATAAGTCGATTACTATTGATGACTACATGCAATCCAAATTGATCGCCGATCCGATTCGTGAGCTGGATTGCGCGCCAAAAGTGGATGGTTCAATCGCCATCGTTATCACAACTCCTGAAAGAGCTAAGGCATTAAAACAGGAACCCGTCATCATTAATTCCGTTGCATCCGGATATGCCCTTGAGGGACAAAACTATACGAGTTACACCCGCGATGTGATCACCGATTTGCCGGAGATGGAGAATATGGCAAAAGAGCTCTACCGTGTTGGCGGTATGGGTCCTAAAGATATCAAAGTAGCCATGCTGGATGATACCTTCGCTCCTTACGTCCCGATGCAACTGGAAGCTCTTGGCTTCTGCGGCAAGGGTGAAGCCCCTGCTTTTATCGAGGGCGGCGACAAGATTCGTGTTGGCGGCCAACTGCCGGTCAATCCTGATGGAGGCGAAATAGGGCAGGGAAGATTCATTACTACCCGCATCGTTGAGGCCGTGCGTCAGATAAGAGGTACTTCGACTAATCAGGTGGCAAATACCGATACAGTTCTGGTTGCCAGCGGCGCTGGTGGCCCGGCCGATGGTATGATTTGTAGAAAAGAGTAGCCACAGAGACACAGAGACACGAAGAAAAAACCGTAGCGTCTAATAGTACGACAAAGGGGGAAAACAATGAGTGTTGAATATAACGCAGATCAGAAAATACCTCATCCCGCAATGTGGGGAGTTTTATATAAAAGCAGCACACCATTCTGGGATGGTGTTAAGGAAAAAAGAGTTATGCTGCAACGGTGTAAATCATGTGGGTATTGGCTGAATCCTCCAAGACCCATGTGTCCTAAATGCCGCTCTCAGGAAAGCGAATGGGTCGCTGCTAAAGGGACCGGGAAGATTTATAGCTGGGTCACTTTCAACGAATCTCCTCATTCGGCGTTCAAAACTCCCTATGAAGCCGTTCTGGTGGAACTCGATGAAGGTCCCCGCATCGTGAGCAATGTGGTTGGGATCAATTCAGACGAACTTGAAATCGGTATGCCGGTGGAAGTGACCTTCGAGGATGTGGCTGAAGACCTGACACTCCCCAAATTCAAAAAGGTAGGTTAATTTTGGAGTGCGGAAGCCGTGCTTCCGCTAAGTGCGGTAGTCTTACTACCGCAATCCAGAGGGAAACACTATGTTTGATGAGTATCTAGCCCGAAGATACCGAACAACCACTCGACCAAAAAAAGAGCACTATCTTGTCAAAGATAGCGCTGCTATTGTTGGAATCGGGGCTACCGAGTTCTCAAAAGATTCTGGCCGCAGTGAACTGCAAATGGTATGTGAAGCCGTCAAGGCAGCTGTGGACGATGCTGGCCTTCAAATGGAAGAGATCGATGGCTTTGTTCGATTTGAAATGGATTATACCGACGAAATGCACATCTGTAGTTCACTCGGTATACCGAAACTGACGTATTTTGCTGAGTGCGGATGGGGTGGTGGTGCCAGTTGTTCTACGATCGTCCATGCCGCGGCTGCGATTGCAGCAGGGGTAGCAGAATGCATCGTGTGCTATCGCGGAATGAATGAAGCTTCGGGTCGGCGATACGGACGTATTCCTGGGACGCCGTCTATCATGACTGCACCACGGGACCATTTCGGTTCGATCCTGCCATTCGGGCATTGTACCCCTCCAGGCTGGGTAGCTATGTTTGCCAGCCGGTACTTGCACGAGTTCGATGCGACTGCCGAAGACCTGGCATGGGTATCGGTGGTTTGTCGAGAACATGCCAACAGGAATCCGAACGCGATTTTTTATGATAGACCGCTGACGGTTCAGGAATGCGTCGAGGCTCGAATGATCATTGAGCCGCTCCGTTTGTATGACTGTTGTGTGGATACCGATGGCGCTGTAGCTATCATCGTTGCTAGTGCTGAAAAGGCCAAAAAGCTTAAACAGAAGCCCGCTTATATCGTTGGCGCCACACAGGGAAACGCCACTGAAGGTGAATTGATGACGAGCTATTATCGGCCGGTAATCTCTGGATTGCCGGAGGCTTGGTACACTGGGCAGGAGCTCTGGCGCGTTACCGGGGCCATTCCGAGTGATGTGAACGTTGCGCAATTCTATGACGCGTTCTCTCCGTTGATTCCAATGCAACTTGAGGAATATGGTTTCTGCGATAGAGGAAAAGGAATGGACTTCTGCCGAGGCGGCGATCGAATCAGACTTGGAGGGGAACTTCCATGTAACACATCGGGAAGTCACCTTTCTGAGGCGTATCTTCATGGAATGAACCTCATTGCCGAAGCTGTACGACAGATAAGAGGAACTTCGACAGCACAGGTTAAAAATGCAGAATTAAGCCTGGTAACCGGTGGATTGGGAATTCCTACCAGTGCCATCCTGCTGAGGAATTAAGAGATGGTCATGGAGTATAATCCGAAGATACCCACCTTGCGTCCTTACATCGATCCGGATAATCAAGGCTTCTGGGATGGCGTTCGAGAACATCGGCTGGTTATTCAAAAGTGCAAAGATTGTGGTTTGGTCATCCATCGGCCTCGCCCAATGTGTCCCAGGTGCCTTTCCACCGAAAGAGAGTGGACACCATCGATGGGCAAGGGCGTCATCTATGCCTACGTTAATGTTATTTACCAGAATGCGGGCTACCCTGGCATCAAAGCACCTTATTCAGTGGTAGTCGTTGAAATTACCGAAGGTGTACGTATTCTTGCCAATTTATATGATATTGAACCTGAAGGTGTCCGTATTGGAACACCAGTGGAAATATGTTTTGATGATATCGCCGACGACTTAACTTTACCCAAGTTCAAGAGGTTAAATTCGTGAGTAATATTAGCAAAAAAGCAGCTATTGTTGGTATTGGTACGAGCGAATTCTCCAAGAACTCAGGTCGAACCGAACTCAAAATGGTCTGTGAATGCATCCGCGATGCACTGGATGAAGCAGGATTAGTACCTCCAGATATTGATGGTATTGTCAAACATACCGATGAATCGCCTGATGAACATGAAGTCACCAGTGCGATGGGAATGGGAAACCTTGCTTACTTTGGTGAATGCCGGTGGGACGGAGCGCCATGTGGAATGGTGATGAGGGCCGCTATCGGAGTCGCCACCGGAATGGCGAATTATATTGTCGTATATCGGGTGGTAAATAGAGCTTCTATGTTACGGCAGGGGATTAGTGCACGTAATATGGACCAGATGGCCACCGGCGATCTTTTGCAATGGTCATTCCATGCTCCGTTTGGTCACATGACAGAAGCTGGACGGGTAGCGATGATCGTCCGCCGATATATGCATGAATACAACATCGATAGTGATAAGTTCGGCTGGATTACCACAGTCTGCCGGGAACATGGTGCAAAGAATCCTGATGGTATGTACTTTAACCGACCGATCTCCATTGAAGACTACCATCAGTCAAAGATGCTGGTAGATCCGATTCGCGAGTTGGATTGCTATGAAGAAACTGATTCTGCTGTTGCTCTCATTGTCACCACTATCGAAAAGGCCAAAGAATTGAAGCAGAAACCTGTTTATATTATCGGGGCGGCACAGAGTTCGGGCGCCGGCACTGAAGAGAAAAACAGTTACTATCGTCCCAAAATCGCCGAGCTACCCGAAATCAATGATGTGGGCCAGAGGCTTTACGCTATGGCTGGAATCACTCCAAAAGACATTGATGTGGCTCAATTGGATGATGCCTATGCCCCAATGGTTCCGATGCAGCTCGAAGAATTGGGCTTCTGTGATCGGGGTGAGGGGGTTGCGTTTTGTGAGGGTGGTGATCGCATTAGAGTCGGTGGTCAGTTGCCCATAAATACGAGTGGTGGATCTCTTGGTGAGGGTTACATTCATGGCATGAACCATGTAGCGGAAGCGGTTCGTCAGATTCGTGGCACCTCAACAAATCAGGTTGAAGGAGCGAAACTGGCCTTGGTGGCCAGTGGTGCTGGTGG
>JABMQN010000129.1 GCA_013203045.1 Chloroflexota bacterium | reverse complement strand
TGAGACGATTGGGCAGGTATCTGGGGATGGCGGGTACGACTACAAAACCTGCTATGATGCTATTGCAGACCGAGAGGCTAGAGCTGTGATCCCACCTCGTAAGAGTGCTATCTTCCATAATAATGGTTTCATGGATACTCGAGATGACAACTTGAGACGCATTCAAGAAATTGGTCGTAGAGCTTGGAAAAAGGAAAGCGGCTATCATCGGCGCAGTCTGGTAGAAACTGGCATCTATCGACTTAAGCGTATCTTCGGTGAAGCCCTGAGCAGCAAAAAGTTGGATAGTCAGAACATCGAAATACGCCTTCGCTGCAAAGCAATGAATCTTATGACTGGGCTAGGTATGCCCAAAACACACCCGATAACATAATTCCAACGTAAAAAGAGAGTCAGCTCCACCTTTCAACATCATTTGGCTGAATAGTGCAACAAAACCATGGTTGGGAAAAACACTATGACAGAGAAGATTCGAATGCTGATAGCAGATGATTATGCGTTTGCAAGGTTCTCTATTGCCAAGCGCATTTGCGGTGATCTTCAAAGGACTGGAAGCAGACAGTACATTGATTTTATTTGATGGGATTCTCCATTATTTTCGCATGGAAACAGGGTGGGCATAGAGTATGAATCCTCAGGGTACGGGTGTGGGTACGGGTGTTGCCGCGGGTAACTGCATATTGTATAGTTATGGTGTCGGTCGCCTCAGCATGACGACACCATAACTATATAAAAAGGATGCGGTTTATTAGCGCAATTTGAAGCTGGTGAGCCGGGAGGGTTTCGAACCCTCGACACCCGGATTAAAAGAACCGGTCTCGTATTTTACGATTTTTGCCCGTTTTTGATCGTGGCCACCGCCACCTTTTTTGACGAGTCCTGGTATCACCCCGGGACCCTTTTCCCGTCTAATTATGGGCTAATTCCGGCTAATTAGCTGGTATTTCGCCCCTATTAGAGCCCGAATTTTCACCGTTCAGTCACACCCTCAACTGGCTTCAACCCAGGCACTTTTATGATACGTACCCTGACAAGCAGAGTCAATACCCTGGCGGATACGGGATGCCGAGGGAATTATCCCTGGAGCAACTGCGACAATCGTTGACAAGAGGCTCATGTGGGTGACGGATGGGAGAATATTGATTGGGTATGGTTCCCTGATAGGGCTGTTCACCTATACCAGTGGTTCAAGTCCGGATAAGTTGATGTTCAGGCTTGGATTGGCATTGCTCGCCTGTCTCGAGAAAACGGCGCGTTACCAATTCAAATCCCCGCTTGGCATATACACGGCTGACATGTTCCCTTGAGAGGCCCAACTCCTCGGCGATCCCAGTCAAGGTCTTGCGGTCCCGAATTCCCTGGAGCACCTGGGAGATGATGGATAGCCCGTCCTCTCGGGTTTCTTGGATGATTTCGTCCAGCGCGCGGCGCAGCATATCCCTCAGGGCGATACCGCGTGCATAACAACGGTTGCTATAGATGGTAGCGGCTGCTTCGACAAATGGCAGGTTTGCCAGGGGGCTATCCTCTAGTGCGATGAGATCCCCCAGGTTTCTGAGTGTGATGGCGATCCAGTTCACCCGTTCATCGAAGGATTTTGGTCCTCGGCGATGGGTGCCGGAACTGTTTGAATTTCTGGGACTGCTGCTCATAATTGTTATTTCTCAGCTGGTCACTATTGATTTCCAATCCACAATGCGTCTTGCGAAGACCTAATATTAGTGATCTTGTGATTTTGATTAACACTCTCTATAATAGGATAACATTTGTATAAATGTGTATTTAGCTATGTAAGAATATGAACTTACGTATGCAATATAGATCACGTTATTGCTGGTAGCTTTGTGGAATCCTTGTCAAGGGGGTAAATAAAATACCATGGGAAATCGAAAAAACGCAGTTGGTCAAAGTCAAATAGCATTTGAGATCAAGAAAGATCGTTTGCAGAAACACCTTCGGGAGGTCGAGAAAACGATTGAGGAGTGGATTCCACAATTGTCAGCGCCGGATCCCTTCGCATCACGTGATGGTACATGGGGCTGGCAGACGGTATATCAACCAGCTATCGAAGCAGATACAGACCTCAATCACCTAATACGAAAACATTTGAAGAGCAGACGATTATGGCGACTTCATACGGAATGGCAGTACACTCTGAATGCAGTATGGAGTCAACTTCCGTCACTGCGGGATTATGCCAATAGGCACATGTCCCAGTCTTCCCAGAGTGCAATGGATTACACGAAAGACTTCATCGGAACAGCGCTATGGCAAGCTTTCCTTGAAACCCGTCGTGACAGATCAGCTAGGCTAACGTATCATCCGAACGATCCAGGATCAGGGATTAAACTCGGGGGATATGTACTGGAGCGATCTGCATCCTCAGATACGGAACTCAAAGAAGTTGAAAAAAAGCATAGGAAATTGATAGCGGCTCTTGCGGACACTCAAGAAATGAAACAGATAGTTGACGTTTGGCAGAGGACCTTGGACCTTCAGTCGAACATGCATTCTTTGGCTACCACTTTGATTCGATCGAACGATTACTTGAATCCCTGTCGGTTTTGTAAGAAGCTGTGGCAAGCTTGAAGCCTCGGACATTCCGCAATGGTCAGTTTGTTAGTATGACCATTGAATATGAATAAAGACATCCAGATATTGGTGACATCTCGTAGAACAAGTATAAGGCATCCAGTGTACCGCCACCGCTCCAAAATGGGGATCCCACCTCTAGCTACACCTTAGGTTCTTCCGATGGCCGCTCCAAAACCACTTGGTTTGGATATATTAGAATCACCACCTTGGGCTTGATGATTTTATCACTTTACACGAGTGGACCCAACGGGAAGCTATTCCCGCTGGGTCCTTCATAAGGAGAAGATGTGATTAAGGAATATTTCGCGTTTAATGATTATTCGTTGGGTAAGTGAAGCGATCCTTTGACGAACTGCTGATCACAGTACGCTGCGATAGGGCATGGTAGATTCAAATCGCGAGCTATTCTCAGTGCATAATCGAGATCCTTCTTCCCCAAAGCAGTGATGGGCGGTGGTGGTTCTACGTTCACTTTTCTCACAAATTCCCAGTTTTGTAAGGTCCAGCTATTTCCACAACCATTCTTCATGAACTCCACCAAAGTCTTTTCATCGGCACCGTTTTCGATACCCCAAGTTAAAGCTTCGAAGGTAGCCGACATGGTCATGAGGAATGTCATGTTATCGGTGAGCTTGACGATCTGCCCCATTCCGAGTTCACCACAATAGAGTATCCTGCCCATACATTCTAGGAGTGAACGATACTCCTCCACGGTGTCCTTGCTTCCACCAACCATGAAATTCAGTTTTCCTTGTTCGGCTGACCTCATATCTGCCCCCGTGGCAGGAGCATCGAGTACCTTCAGGTTTTTTATTTTGCCAGATTCGGCTACTTTACGGACGAAATTCGGTGAGAGTGTGCTCGTCATGATTATTCCACCACCATCTTTGATCCCTTCAATCACACCGTTTTCTCCGAGAACAACCTCACCAGTATCAGAATCATTTCGAAGCATCGTGATCACAATATCAGATGACATAGCAACTTCCTTTGGATTACTAACTTCGGTGGCACCAAGGCTTTTCATCTCTTCGATGGGCTCTCGTCTTATGTGCCCACAGATGGTTACTTCATATCCACAGGCCCTGACCCTTTTTGCCATGGGTAGCCCCATTCCCCCAAGACCTATAAAACCAATTCTCTCAGTCATATTAAATAATCTCCTTCACCCAAGCTAGTATCAATGATCATGAAGGTCTATCCCCAGAACGATATGCATTCACATTACAGATTCTGCCATCACGAATACGATAGAACACCCCTACTCTCCTGTAAACGGACTCTCCTTCTTTGAGAGGCCCTGTGGCGAAATCAGGTTTGTCTTTGGTGGCAAGGAGTTCGACATCTATTTCAGCTGCGATCCTATCGCCCTCTATCACTATGTTGAGTGGAGTGAATATCTCCTTGATCCCATCCCGGACAACTCTGAAATGTTCAAGAATAGCCTGTCTTCCATCGAAAATATTGTCTGGATTTTCGAAAACAATGTCCTCCGCATAGTAGAGTTCAACGGCTTTTTCGAAGTCCTCCGTATACAATTTAAAGTACTCCCGCATTTCATCGTGATTCATATAGCACACTCCTTTGGTAATTGGGTATATCAAAAAGCTATTCGAGCACCCCTGAAACAACTAGCTCTACGAATTCCTCATCGGACATGCCAAGGATTTCAGTACAGACGTACTCGGTATGTTCGCCCATACAAGGTGCAGGCATCTTCAGTTCCGCCGGTGTTTCGGAAAGGACGAATGCCGGGGCTTCAACGAGATGCTTGCCCACTTCAGGATGTTCCACTGATCTGAAATGATGGCGGTGTTCAAGCTGGGGATCACCGACCAGTTCCTCAGCGCTTTGTACGATTCCGGACCGTACCCCTGATCTCTGCAAAATATTCATTACTTCTTGGGACGACTGCTGTATGGTCCATTTTTCGATAAGTGTTTCCAACTCATCCTCATTTGCTTTTCTGCTCTCCACGGTGGCCCATTTTGAATCGGTACTCCAATCCGGACTTCCCATCGCTCGGCATAGATATTGCCATTCTTCATCGGAGAATACAGCGATAGCACACCATCGATCATCTCCCTGGCAGCGAAAAACACCGTGGGGACAAGCCCACTGGTGGTGATTGCCAACTAGTTTCAAGTCTCTGTCATTGGCTTCGTAATCTAGGATAGCTGATGCCAATGTGGTCACTCCAGCCTCCACCTGGGAAAGATCAATACACTGACCTTCCCCCGTCCTGCGACGGTAGTCAATGGCTCCCAGAATAGCGATAGTTGCGTACAATGAACCAAGATGATCTGTGTACGGAACTGTTGTGGGGCCAATCGGTGGGCGATCCGGCCAGCCAAGGGTTGGTGTAAATCCGGCCAGTCCTACCAAAAATGGCCCCAATCCTCGCAAGAGGGCATGAGGACCTTCTTGCCCCAAACTGCTTACTCTGACCATAATGATATCATTCTTTATCTTTCTAAGATCCTCGTAACCCAACCCCCGTCTCTCCATTACCTGAGGCCTGAAATTCTCCACAACGATATCGGCCCAATCTACCAGCTTCCGAGCTACTTCTGGAGCTCTGGGGTGAGTTAGATCAAGCGACATGCAGTACTTGTCATTGTTACACCAGTTGAATATGCCGCAACGGTTGATACCCGAAATGCCTCCGGCCATGGGAACGTAGGCTCTGTTGATGTCCGGATTCTTCAAGGACTCAACCTTAATTACGGTGGCGCCATGTTCGGCAAGATACTTGGTGGCATATGGCCCGGCAGCCACCCAGGTAAAATCCAGTACCTTAAGTCCTTCTAGTGCCTGTTTCTGTTCGATATGTTTACCTCTACGAATGATAAATTTTCACCCGACTGATCTTGCCATTTTTAAAATCATAAAATGCACTCACACTTTTGCTGATGGATTCCCCTTTCTTAAGCGGTTTTTCAGGGAAATCAGGCGCATCTTCATAGGCATGGAGTTCTGCATTCAGTTCCGCAGCTAGGCGGTTTTCATCTGAAAAAACATTTGTAGGAGTAAGGACTTCGCGTATACCCTGACGAGTTGCATTAAGATAGTCGATAAACGCCTGTCTCCCTTCAAATCGATTTTTTGGCGTCTCGAATAAAACATCGTCGGTGTAAAACTTCATAATCGCGTTTTCGTAATTATCTGTGAATGCCTTGATGTATTTCTCCCATATCTCTTTAGTACTCATACTTTTTTGCTCCTCAGATTAGTTGTTTCACCACATCATAATTCGAGGTCAAATATCCTTTGTGCATTCTTGTAATACATCTTCTCAAGAGTTTCCTGTTTAAATCCCTCAGTCTCCCATTGTGAAAAAAGGGAATCATGGGAGAAAAGAGGAAAGTTCGAAGCGAACATAAATTTATTCTGCAGCCGTCCGTTCATCTCTTTCTTGATTTCTGATGGTATATACTTGGGAGCGGTACCCTGGTTTTCCGCATACACATTTCCCTTGTGCAGCAATATCGATATCATTTCCTCGTGCCACGGCCAGGGGCATCCGGCAGAGATTATAGTAAGGTTCGGAAAATCGGCAGCCACATCATCTATATGCGGGATGGGTCTCTCCCGTTCGAGATGATGCCCTCCACCACCCGGTGTACCGGCACCCGCGGCAAGATGACCAATCTTGAGTCTAACGGGCACTCCTGCATCACAACACAAGTCGTAGTAATTGTAAAACGTAATGTCATTGAAGTTGGGATTCCAGTCCATATTCATCATGTAATAGCCTATGAAACCAAGCTCTTTGATACATCGTTCTAGCTCCTTCAAACCCTTGTATCGCAAATTAGGACTGATGGACGCCCAAATCCCGAGTACAACATCGGAATGATCTTTTTGAAATTGTGCCGCTCGGTCGTTTGTTTCCCTGATCTGCCCAATATCCGAACTGAATATTGTCGGTAACGGAATCATTGCCTTTACATTGGCATCTCTTAGAAGTCGAGCCATCTCCTCATCCGACTTGTTGGTATCAAGTTTTTTGCCCAGGTACTTCTCAAGTTGTGCGATCATCTCAGGAGGAATCAATGATCCCCACGATGTTGATGCTTGACACTGGATGTCTATAGCTTTCATGATGATTAGAGTTCCAGCCCAAATATCCGCTGAGCATTTTTGTAATACATTTTTTCTAAGACTTCCGGCTTGAGTCCCTCGGCTTCCCACTCCGAAAACACTCGTTCATATGAAACAAACGGATAATCTGAGGCAAACATGAATTTATCTTGCAGGCGACCGTTCATTTCTTTCTTGGTTTCGGCAGGCACGTACTTTGGCGCCCAGCCGTGGTTTTCAGCAAATACATTTCCTTTGTGCAGCATCACCGATATCATCTCGTTGTGCCATGGCCATGTGCAATGACCCGAAATCATGGTGAGATTAGGAAATTCAGCAGCGACATCATCGAAGTATGGTATGGGCCTCTCAGTTGACAGCCGATATCCTCCGCCTCCGGGGGTACCCGCACCAGCAGCAAGATGTCCAATATTGAGCCGAACAACAGCCCCTGCTTCGGAGCAGAGATCGTAGTAGTTGTAGAATGATTTGTCATTGATGGGCACACCGGCAGCAAGGCTTGCCATGTAATACCCTACAAATCCAAGGTCCCCAAAACATCGCTCCAATTCTTTGAGCCCTTTCCATCCCAGCCCGGGGATGATGGATGCCCATATGCCAACGATGACATCTGGGAAGTTATTTTTAAACTCATATGCTCTATCATTTATCTCTTGAATCTCCCCGATATCAGTACGATCAATAGTCGGGAGTACAATCATGGCTTTAACATCGGCGTCCCTTAGCAATTGGGCCATTTCCTCATCAGTCCTGTCGTAATCCAGTTTTGTACCAAGATATTTCTCAAGATAAACAATATGCTCATCGGGGATCATCTGACCCCATTTGGTAACTACCTGGCACTGCAAGTCGATCGCTTTCATTTGATACCTCTTGTATGTAATTTCAGATCACGCCTGATTGCTTCAATGATGCTAGCTCATTCTCAGGAATACCCAATTCTTCGATGTAGATGGCTACGTTGTGTTCCCCGATTAGAGGGGAGCGGTATTTCTCGTCCGGAAAATTCTGAGTCGACTTGAATGGAGTTCCGGGATATTTCAAGCTGGTTCCCAGTTCCGGGTGTTCAACATCGACCCAAAAGTCTCTCGCCTCAAATTGAGGATTATTTAGCAGGTCTTCGACAGTACTTGCGGGAGTTAGCATGATCTCCCTTTTTACAGCTCCGTCCAGAAGTTCTGCCTTGGTATGGGATAAAAAGAACGCACCAAACCCCTCCTCCCAGGCATATGCTTGCTCCTGTGTTACATCGTTCATATCCATAGTCCAATTAACTGATCGCAGATCACCGGCCATTCCCTCTTCACCCATCCAGTCAACCAGAGCATACATTGTTTTGCCCATTGGGCCTGCCACTAATCTCCAGTTAATATAGCCGTCACGACATGGCCAGATAAGCCGAAAGGAAGCATTGCCACGGCTGGCGCGTGGTCCCTCACGACGCAAATGTACACTAGCTACATCCCAGAAAGGAACAAGGCTGTATTGGAACCATATAGCAGCCTCATACATAGACACGTCAACATGCTGACCTTCGCCAGTTGCCTGAGCATGATGAAACGCGATAAGCGAACCGGCTGTGGCATGGAGGCTCGCCATGATATGGGCTTGCTCCACACTGTATCGAAGTGGAGCCCGGTCCGGATCTCCACATTGAATCATGAATCCTGAAAGAGCCAACGTTACGATGTCAGAAACTCTGTAATCTCGATAAGGGCCCGATTGGCCGAATGGTGTGATCGATGTCACGATGATCCGAGGATTGAGCTCACTTAAGACTGTATATCCCAGTCCCAGATCTTCCATGTGTCCAGGATGAAATGACTCGATTAGAAAGTCAGCACTTTTGACTAGTTTCTTGAGTATTGCCTGCCCTTCTGGAGTCTCGATATTCAAGGTAATGCTTTTCTTATTTGTGTTGAAAGCAAACCATTCGAGGTTTTTTTCAGGGTCCGGTATGTCTTCGTAAAAGGTGCCAAAATTACGAGAGGGATCACCACCCGGCATTTCAATCTTTATGACGTCGGCTCCCAAATCAGCCAACACTTTGCCGCAGAACAATCCATACTCGTTAGTAAGGTCCAGGACTCGGTAAGGGCTAAGTAAATGTGTCATGATTGTGATGCTATTTTATCGTCAGTCATTTGGTGAAAATTATTTCCTTGGTAGGCCGAGACCCATCCATGCAATGATGTTTTTCTGAATCTCGTTCGTTCCACCTGCCAAGCTCGGTCCAAGTCCATGCTGAATGATGTATTCCAGTCTTCCACGTAATTGCGCCCATTTAGACCCTTGTTTCAGAGTGGCATAAAACCCAAGAACATCAAGCCCTGTGTGGGCAACCCGTAACATCAGTTCTGCAGCATAGTACTTGCCTGCCGATGCTTCAGCCGGAACGCGCTCCCGTTTACTCTGCAACCATGCTATGTAATAGGCGAATTGGCGTGCGGTTTCCACCTCGACTTTCCGTTGGGCTAATTTGTGTTTCAATATGGGATTTCGCGAGATGGTCTCTCTACCAAGGTCAGTTTCCTTGCAAAACTCAATGATATCATCTAAATCTCGCATGGTTTCCGCAATAAACGATATCCCCGATCTTTCGAATTCCATCCCCGACATGGTAACATACCATCCATTGTTCACTTCACCAACAACATTGCGCTTAGGGATACGGAAGTTGTCAAAGAAGACTTCATTGTAAGAGTGTTTGCCACTCATGTGACAAATCGGCCTGGCAGTGAAACCCGGAAGATTGGTAGCTGTAATAAAGAAAGTCAATCCCTTATGTTTTGGAGCCTCTCTATCTGTACGCGCCAGCAAGAACATGTGATTGGCTCGATGAGCCGCACTGGTCCATATTTTTTGCCCGTTTATAAGGAAGTCATCACCATCCTCAGTAGCTGTAGTAGTGAGGGAAGCCAGATCAGAGCCCGCATTGGGTTCGCTCCAGCCCTGGCACCAGTTCGTCTCTCTACTCGATATCCGGGGCAACCACTCCTGTTTCATTTCCTCACTGCCATGCTCCAGGATGCAAGCAGCTACAATATAAGGTCCCTGATCAATTCCAGGTACACGATGATACGCCCGAGTTTCATTGAAGATCACCTGCTCAATATGACCGAGCTCAGATCCACCATATGCCTTCGGCCATGCAAGCGAGAGCCAACCTTTCTCTCCCAGTTTCTTTCCAACATCAAGGTGGTACGCCCATCCGTCATCGGTCTCCAGACTGGCTCCGGCACCACCGAGCCATCCTTCGGGGGCGTTTTTCTCTTCCTCCCTGAAGAACTCTTCAAATTCCCCTTTTAATGTTTGTTGGCATGGTGTTAGTGTGAAGTCCATTCCCCAAATACCTAACGATGAGACCAATCTCATGTTAGTTTCGCGTTACTATTTACCATTGCTTCCAAGATAAGCATAGGAATATTTTGTAAATTCAAGATTGACCATTGTTTGTGTGCCCTTCAATCCTGGGACATTGCCCAGACCATTTTTAACAAACCTTGACAAGTCCCTCGGTTCCTTGAATAGCACCCAGGCCATAATGTCATAACGTCCAGTGGTAATGAACACCCAGTGCACATTTTCGAACGATCGTATCGTCTGAGCTACAGCATCTACTTGGCCAGGAAGCACATTGATTCCAATTGTTGCCATCATGCGATACCCCAGCACTGGGGGGAAAATATGAGCAGCAATCGTGATAATACCATCATCCAGAAGTCTCTTCAGCTTCCTGCTCGCGGTGACTTTGCTCGTTCCAATAATCCGGCCCAGGTCAGCACTGCTCTTTCTACCATCTGCTTCTAGTTCCCTGATGAGATTCAAATCCTGTTCATCCAACTCAAAGTGAGAATCACCCTTTATGGCAAGCTCTTCCTCAGGAAGACGGTCTGTAGAGCCCAGGTACCTGTATGAGTATTTCACAATTTCCAGATTCATGATCGTCTCGGTACTTTCCAAACCGACGACATTGCCTAATTCATTCTTTATGAAATTGGAAAGATCCTGTGGTTCTGGAAATAACGCCCAGATCATTATGTCGTAAGGTCCTGCAGTAATGAACACCCAGTGCACATTCTGATAGCTTGCCAGTTTGTCTGCAACAGCATCAACTTTGCCAGGCAGCACTTTCATCCCCATTGTTGCCATAACTTTGTATCCCAGGGCAGCAGGGTTTGCAACAGCAACAATGCTGATGATGCGCTCATCGAGAAGTCTCTTCAGCTTCCTGCCTGCAGTAGCCTTACTGGTACCGATTATCCGGCCCAGTTCCGCACTACTCTTCCTGCCGTCCACTTCCAGCTCTCTGACGAGCCTCATCTCTTGAGTGTCTAGTTCATATATTTTCACTTGCAGACATGCCTCTCTAGATATTCAATCCGATTTCAGAACCTTCCCGGATAGCGTCTACCCCTCTCTGTGGGGCAGCAGCATCACCGATAACGTACACTTCATTAACTTTAGTTTGGATGTCTGTTACAAGTTCATCTCTTGATTTGACTCCCAATGCCAGTATGACTGTGTTGAAACCTTCCCATATTTCCTCATTCCCCTCACGTTCCACGATTATTCCTCTATCAGCTATTTCCTTGACCTTTGTGTTTTTGAACTGCTCCACTTGATGCTGTTTGAGTCTCATCTGAAGATGATACCTGATTGTTCCACCGATATCACCGCCAAGGTATTTCAACGTCTCAACCACTGATACTTTCTTCCCTTGCTCTGCCAGCAACTCAGCTGTTTCAAGTCCGGTAGCACCCCCACCGATGACGAGCACTCTTTCGCCCACGCTGGCTATCCCTTGTAACACATCCCAGGCAAAGACTACTTCTTTCCGTTCAACACCAGGAATTTGTGGGATTATTTGGATAGCTCCAGTTGCTATGATGACAACATCGGGTTTGAGAGTATCCAAAACATCAGGTGTGATTGCCTTACCCATCTCAACCTTTACTCCATTAGCCTCCAATTCCCCTGAGAACCAATCAATGAGACCTTTGAAGTCCTGTTTATATGGAGGACGGGAAGCTATAATCCATTGGCCACCGAGCTCGGTGTTTTCTTCGTACAGACTCACCTCATGACCTCTTTCAGCGGCGATCCGTGCGGCGGATAGTCCGGCAGGTCCTCCACCTATAACTAACACTTTCTTTGTTTGAGCAACAGGCTTGATTTCAAATTCCTTTTCCCTACCCACCGCCGGATTAACCGTGCATGTCATATGGCCATCATAGTCTGTATCCAGGCAGATGTTGCAAGCGATGCATTTGCGAATGTGTTCTGCCTGTCCGTTGCGAGCCTTGTTTGGCAGCTCAGGATCAGCTGCCAAAGCTCTTGCCATGGCAATAAGGTCAGCTTTGCCGGAGCTGAGTATCTCTTCAGCAAGGTCAGGATTGTTAATACGGCATGAAGCCACCACCGGCAACTTGACCACACTCTTCACACCCTCGGCCAGATGAACGTAACAACCCAATGGGGCATCATACGGACCTATAGTTAAGGGATAAGAACCGATGGCTCCTGCCGTGATACTCAGCAGATTCACCCCTGCCTTTTCCAGTATTGGAGCAATGGTTTTTGCTTCTTGAATCGTAGTTCCACCTTGTATGTGGTCGGCCCCATTCATGCGGCAGCTGATGACGAAATCATCTCCCAGTTTTTTGCGGATTGCCTGGATAATTTCAACGTGAAACCGTGACCGCCCCGTTTCATCGCCTCCGTATGCATCTGTACGTTGATTAGTTCGTGGAGATAGAAATTGGCTTAGAAGGTAGCCGTGATTGGAGTGGATCTCTACCATATCAAATCCGGCATCTCTCACTCTTCTGGCTGTCTCGGCGAATTTTTCTACCAGTTCCTGAATTTTCTCCACTGAGAATTCCGCAGGGGGTATGGGCATTATGAACCGCTTGGAAGTATCAGGCTCGAGCGGCCAGCCAGGATAATGCAACTCGACGCCGATTTTAGCCCCATTGGCATGAACCGTTTCTGTCAGCTCTCTCAACTTGGGAATATACTTATCGTCATGACCAAAGAGATGAAACCCATCATGAATGGTATCAACCATACAAGCTTCCAGTACGATTAGCCCAACTCCACCCTTGGCACGAGCGATATAATATTCCTTAAAAGCATCGGTAACCATACCCTCACGAGCAAGACGTGTCCCGATGGGAGACATAACCAGTCTGTTCTTCAGTTCAAGACTTCCTACTTTTGTTGGCTCAAAAAGACGTGAAAATTCTGCCATACCTTTAATCCCTTTGGGTTGAATTCCCCGCCGCTTGCGGCGATAAATACAAGGTTCCGAATTGATACCCCGTCAGCTTGCTGCGGGGTAGTTCATTCCTTTCTATCCCCATATGTTGGTTGCATCGTGATTTTTTAGACTCCCTTGGACTGGATTTTTACTCATGACACTGGAAATACAATTTGTTTACACTGTACATAGTGAAGTGGGTTTTGTCAATACTTTGTAAAATAAATATAGCCCAATGGTTGCATAATGGCTCATGATATGCTATTGTAAGCAATCAACGTTTCATGATATCATAGCAAACACAAAATACTGGTGCGCAACACCCAATAAACTACATATACCAAAACCAGAGTCTGATGTTCGGACACTACGAACAGTAAATATGGATACTTGGGACAAGGAAGTTGGCTTCACTTTTCCGGATATTACCTTCGGATTGGGACAAACCAACTTTCCTTACGGGTGGAGTCAACTTCCTTGTCCCAATGGCAATATATCAAAAGGAGGAGACTATGGAAAGGAAAGTACAAGCACGAGATCCATAACGATCAACAAAAACCCGAATGGAAACCTCGTCATACAGAAATCCATAATTTAGGAGGATAGGATGAGAATCTCAAGTAGATTGGTAATAACTGTACTGGCTATTCTGTTGTTGGTAATGCCTTTACTGGCTGCCTGCGATGATGACGATGAAACTGCGCCACCAACAGCTACTGATGAACCAACAGCGACCACAGAACCAACAGCGACTGCAGAGCCAACAGCGGAGCCCAGTCCTGCAACTCCGCCACCTCCCGCCGAACCAACCGAGATTACTCTGGGTTTGGCGAGTTTCGGAAATGAGGTCTGGTTGGCCCCATTGGCTGGAGCCACGGATAACGCTGCCATCGAATCCGTAGTGGAGACGCTTTTCTTTCTCGATGGTGACACCTATACCCCACGCCTAGCTGAGAGCATGGAGTGGAACGAAGACAACACTGTGTATACGTTCCATCTTCGTCAGGGGGTCCAGTTCCACGACGACTGGGGCGAGTTCACTGCAGAGGATGTGAAGTACACCATGGAACTGGCCCAGCAGGAAGGCAGCCAGAGTACCGCCAGCGGGTTTTTTGTGGATAATCTTGCGTCGATTGACGTCGTTGACGATTATACCGTAACCGTCACGTTTAACAGCGCCACGTCTATTCCCACAATCATGGGACGCGTTTGCGGGAACACACCTCCAGTCAACGCCATAGTTTCCAAGAACCACATCGAAACTGTCGGGCAGGACGAAGCCATGCGGCATCCCATCGGTACGGGCCCTTACACATTCGTGGACAGTAAGATGGGAGTAAGTGTTACGCTGGAGAAGAATCCGGATTATTGGGGTGATGAACCATATTACGATAACGTGATGCTGAAGTTGCTACCTGACGACATCACCAGGGTTGCAGCTTTACAAGCAGGTGAAATTGATGCTACCGAGATATCACCAATCCAGGTACCTGAGATTGAGGGTGTAGCCGGTCTGGGAGTGATTGAAGGTGGTGTGGTCTACGACGAATCCGTTCTCTTCGGAATGCAAACAGATGAAAATGCTGGATTGTTACCCTGGATTGGGACTGACGACAATGCCCTGAAAGTTCGCAAAGCATTAGCTTTGGCTATCGACAAACAGGAGATCATTGACTTCATATTCTTCGGTTACGGGGCTCCTATGAGTGTATGGAATTTCTGGCCGGATAGTGCATACAACGATCCCTCCTGGACTCAGTATCCCTTCGATCCTGAGCAGGCAGCCGCACTACTGGCTGAAGCCGGGTATCCGGATGGAGATGGTTTCCCCAGTATTACTATTACCACCTTTACCCAGGCCGGGCGTCCCACGTCTCCGGACGTAGCTCAAGTGGTCATGGGTTACTGGGAGGAGCATCTTGGGATTGACGTTTCAGTAGAGGTAACAGACTACGCTGGTACGTTCAAACCAAGCTTTTTTGGTAGTGGTGGCTGGGAGGGGGTCTATACCTGGCCATTCAGCCGCCGGGATGCGATCGAGAACTGGGGATTTGGTGTCTTGCAGTTTCCGGTAATGGCCGGGTACAGCGAACTCAAAGCGCTGACGGCTACAGCCAATGGGCTTGTTGATCCCGCCGCAAGGGCCGAGGCAGCGATGGCTGCTGGCCAATGGGCATATGACAACTACGTATGCGTTCCTATTGCGGGCGGGAAGTTGTTATATGGTGTCGATACTGAAAAAGTTAGCACTTGGGTGATCCCGCCAGCCCCGTATTTCATAGGAGTGTACTCCATTGCACCATAAGATGAAATAGATTGATAAGCGGATAAGTAGTGTTCGTTGCGAAATACGGTAGCTTACACGATCTAAAATAAAAAGAAAGGTGGCGTGCCAAGCGGAGTCGTGAGGCACGCCACCTAAAACTGAGGTTGTAACACCAAAGGTAATTTATATACAAACGCATCCGTGGACTGTAGATGCTCACCTATACCCTCAATGAATAGGTTGGGAGAGGCCAAAACTGATACCACCATCCAATCCACCTTTTCTTGTTCATGTCCATTGATGGTCATTTTTGACAAGATAGTACATGGCTGACCGGTGCCAAAGGGGTAAGATGATTCCAATTATAGATTTTCAAAAAAAGGCTTTGACAGGGCCAGTTCTAAAGGCCGATGAGTTTGACCTCGAATTCTCCATGAAGGTTCGTGAGCTGGTTGCCAAGTACGAAATTGAATATCAGCCGGAAGAACTCATCGTTGATGATGCAACTGCGGATGCGGTGTTTCAGGCTGGTGTAGAATTGCTGACTGATGTGGGTTTGTATCACCTCGATACTCAGCGGGTTATCCAGTATACCAAAAAGGAGATACTGGAGTTTGTTAGCGAGAGAAAGAACAACCCGGGGAAAGCCACTTTTGGGCTGGGGAATGATAAAATGACCCTCCAGTACAGGACTGGTAACGATTCCAAGCCTCCAACATTGTACACCGGACCTGCAGGTGTCATCGATGAGCAGTTGTTTGTTCCGTTTATACAATCATATGCTCAGGAAGAAACCATTGAGGGAATGGGAATTGTAGCAGGTCTGGAAAAGTTGGGCGATATCGCACCCAAAGCAGGTACTTTGAGCGAAATTCACGTTGGTCTGTGGGAGCAGCAAAAGCTCCAGGAAGCGTTGCACCGTGCGGGCAGGCCCGGTATGAATCTGGGACAGCTATGCACTGTCAGTTCCGTAGGAGGGACCATGCAGTGCATCCGTCCGGGTCTACGTGAACCATATAATACTCAGATCGGAGTGCATATTATGCCCGATCAGAAACTGAACTGGGACCGTCTTCTTTTGGCCCATTTTTGTGAGGATCGTGGCATCGTACCATGGCAAAGTGCAATGGCAATGATAGGTGGTTTGTGCCGAAATGCCGCTGATGCATCAATAGCTTTGATCGCTAACATGCTGGGACAAATGAGCTATGCTCACGGGCCATCTTGCAGTTTGTTCTCCAACCACTTGGATGGAACCGGTGCCTCTCGGGCAACAATGTGGGCTGTTGGTGCAGCAGCACGTGCTGCAGAACGCAATGTCAAAATAGCTGTTGGCAGTACCGTTTCAGGTTCATATAAGTACCGGAATCACCCGATTACATTGATGCAAGCTGCAGCCGTAGCAACAGTTTTCACTGCCTGTGGATTGGCATATGCCTGGAGAGCAGGTCACACCGCGTTGGAAGCAAGGTTGATTGGCGAAACACTCAACGCGGTTGCGGGCATGGAACGAAGCCGGGCCAATGAATTAGCTCAGACCATTGTATGCAAGGCTGATGAGGAACTCAATAAGCTATCACCACCACCGGAGCCACGATCCTGGATTGAAGTATATGATCAGGAGAATATCAAACCTAAATCAGAATATGAAAGTGCACTATTTCGGGTGAAAGATGATCTAGCCCGAATCGGAGTGCCTTATTCATAGTGTGCCAGTGAGAAGAGCATGAGCAAAAAACCTGTATCTTGGGATTTGGAAGTCGATTTCATAGCGGTTGGATCCGGTATTGGGGGACTTTCCGGTGCTATCGTAGCGCATGACGAGGGTCTCAGAACAGTAGTGTTGGAAAAGGCTTCTCTGCTGGGAGGAGTAACCGCTTACTCCGCAGGTGAAGTCTGGGTGCCGAACAACCATCTTATGAAGAAACAGGGGTTCGATGATTCACAAGAGGCCTCAAAAATGTATCTGGAGTTTCTTGCGGGTGGCTTTGCCAATCAGAAACTGGCATCGATCTTCTTAAACATGTCACCTGCTGTTTGCCAGTATTTCGGTAATGAAGCTGGAGTACGATGGAAGATCATTAAAGGTTTCCCTGATTATTACCATCCCTTTGTGGAGGGCACAACCTCCGAAGGTCGCTACTTGGAAACCGAAATATTCAACGGCGCTGAGCTGGGAGAGTGGGCAAAAAAGACACGTCTCACACCCCATGCCCCAAACGGGATCACGCATGATGAAATGATTGAGTGGGGTGGGGGAGCTTCCTTTCTGAACTGGGATTTTGAACTCATTGGACAGCGAATAACCGAAGATTGCCGGACTTTTGGTCCTGGTCTGATGGCTTATTTCGTCAAAGCGGCGATGGTCGATCGAAAAATACCCACTTATCTGGAAACACCGGTCCGTCAACTGTTAACAGAAGATGGTGCGGTAATCGGGGTGCGCGCTGAACGCAATGGTGAGGACTTCAATATCCGAGCCCGAAAAGGTGTACTGCTGGCAATTGGTGGGTATGACTGGAATCCGGAAATGGTGAGATATTTCGAGCAAATGCCGGAAATACACTCGGCTGCCCCACCTCAAATAGAAGGTGATCATTTCATCATGTCATGTGAAATTGGTGCGGCGATTGCTGCCTTGCCGTTACAGGCCTTAGCTATTTTGTTTGGACGTAACGTCCCCGGGGAAGAGGCTGAAGGAAAGCCTCTGTGGAGGACATGTTCGCAAGGTGGTTATCCGCATGCTGTTCTGGTCAATCGATACGGTCGCCGTTTTTGTGACGAATCATTCTATCGGGAATACCATCCCAAAATGCATATCTGGGATGGACTTCGGCAGGAGTATTCCAACTATCCACCGTATCTGATATTCGATCAGAATTACCGGGAGAAGTATCCCTTTGGCACGTATGTTCCGGAACAACCGATCCCAGAGGAAGTAGCCAAACAGGCTGATACACTTCGTGAACTGGCTGCCAAATTAGGCATCGATGCTGACGGGCTCGAAGCCGAAATCGAACATTACAACCAATTCTGTATTGATGGAATAGACAAAGACTTCGCCAGAGGAAGTTATCCATGGTCTAACTTCATGATTGGAGATTTGCGAAATAAGCCCAATCCCAATATGGGGCCGCTGGAGAAACCGCCGTTTTATGGCGTTCAATTGGTTATGAACTTAGTCGGTATCAATTCCGCAGGTCTCAAAACAAACGAGAAT